>BDTQ01000165.1 GCA_002898135.1 bacterium BMS3Bbin07 | reverse complement strand
CATGAAACCGGCAGTAGAGAAGATTATACTTGATACCGCCCCCCGACTCATAGAAGAGACCATCAGTAATATGATGGAAGAGTTAAGTTCCTCGTTAAAACAGCAGATCGAAAAGATCATATGGGAAACCGTCCCTGACCTTGCTGAGACCATTATTAACCGGGAGGTCGAGGAGATTAAGTCTATACTCTGAAAATAACGCTATCTTAACCCTTAAATTTTAAATCATAAAGAGTGGCTTAAATACTGGATTTAATATCTGAATTTTGAATTCTTTTCTCGCCCCCTTGACGTAAAGGACAAAAAAATATATAATTTCCCCCACCCAATGCATCTTCTGTAATAAGGATTTGTTCAGAGATAACCTTGAGTTGTTAAAAATATGGCCGTTCCTGACAAGAAAGAATGCTGTGCACAGCACAATCATGCTGAAATAAATTTACTATTGAAATAGCAGAGACAGGAGCTTTAAATATGAGTGAACTTGAGAAGAGCTACAGGTTCGAAGATGAGATGAAATGGTATAAACTCTGGGAAAAGGAAGGATTCTTCAGACCGGAAATAAACCCGGACGGAGAAGCATACTGTATAGTAATCCCTCCCCCGAATGTCACGGGCTCCTTACATATGGGACATGCCCTGAACGCAACACTTCAGGATATACTTATCCGCTGGAAAAGAATGCACGGATACAGGGCATTGTGGCTGCCGGGGACCGACCATGCAGGTATCGCAACACAGAATGTAGTAGAGAGAGAACTGGCAAAGGAGGGAATCGACCGTTATACCCTTGGCAGAAAGGAATTCATCCGGAAGGTGTGGGAGTGGAAGCGAGAATACGGGGAGAGAATAATCAACCAGCTCAAGCGTCTGGGGGCCTCCTGTGACTGGTCAAGGCAGAGGTTCACACTCGACGAGGGGCTTTCAGCGGCTGTCAGGGAGGTCTTTGTAAGACTCTTTCAGGATGGTCAGATTTACAGGGACCTCCGGTTGATCAACTGGTGCCCAAGATGCCATACGGCACTTTCCGACCTTGAGGTGGAGCATGAAGACCTTGAGGGAAAACTCATATACATACGTTACCCCCTGACTGACGGCAGCGGATACATAGTAGTGGCCACTACAAGGCCTGAGACCATGCTTGGAGACAGTGCCGTGGCCGTACACCCGGAGGACAGCAGGTATAAAGACTTTATAGGCAAGAGGATCAAACTCCCCCTGACAAGACGAGAGATCCCCATAATTGCAGATGAGATGGTAGACCCCAAGTTCGGCACCGGAGCTGTAAAGGTCACCCCTGCGCATGACTTTAATGACGAGGCAATGGCCAGAAGACAGACCCCCAACCTTCCCTTTATCACGGTTATTGCCGAAGACGGAACAATGACAGATACAGCGGGGAAAAGGTATGCCGGACTTGACAGGTACGAATGCAGAAAAAAGGTGATTGAGGATTTAAAGGAACTCGACCTAATCGAGAAAGAACAAAAACACGTCTACTCCGTTGGACACTGTTACAGGTGCAAGACCATAATCGAACCCTTTTCAACAGTACAGTGGTATGTAAATGTCAAGGAACTTGCCGAAGACGCAATAAAGGCCGTACGGGACGAAAATATCCAGGTTATCCCCGAGGGCTGGTCAAACAGCTATTACGCATGGATGGAGAATATAAGAGACTGGTGCATATCCAGACAGATATGGTGGGGCCATCAAATACCCGTCTGGTACTGCCCTTACTGCAGGACAGAGGAGGGACAACACCATGGAGACCTCATATATATAAGTTTCCACAAGCCCCTGAATGTCGGCGGAGACAGCGTTCAGGCCGGAACATATACGGAATTAAGGCTGAGGGGCCTTGCTCCCGAAGATATTATGAAAAATGCCAATACCGTCAAGATAGATAAATCCGTAAC
Organism: bacterium BMS3Bbin07; assembly: GCA_002898135.1. Taxonomy (GTDB): domain Bacteria; phylum Nitrospirota; class Thermodesulfovibrionia; order Thermodesulfovibrionales; family JdFR-85; genus BMS3Bbin07. The sequence continues at coordinate 6,696 of BDTQ01000165.1, read as the reverse complement.
CCCGATATGTTCAAGGCAGGACCCTGGAGAATGTCCGTATTGCGGCAGCAAGGAACTGCTCCGCGACCCCGATGTGCTGGACACCTGGTTTTCCTCTGCCCTGTGGCCCTTTTCCACCCTTGGCTGGCCTGAGAAGACAGAGGATCTTGAGACATTTTACCCCACGAATGTGCTGATTACAGGATTCGATATACTATTCTTCTGGGTTGCACGGATGATAATGATGGGCCTGAAATTTATGGATGACGTGCCATTCAGAGATGTTTATATCCACGCACTCGTCAGGGATATGAAGGGACAGAAGATGAGTAAATCAAAGGGTAATGTAATTGATCCGCTCATACTGATTGATAAATACGGGGCAGATGCCTTCAGGTTCACACTTACAGCCTTTGCCGCACAGGGAAGGGATATAAAATTCTCTGAGGAAAGGGTTGAGGGATACAAGAATTTCATTAACAAGCTCTGGAACGCTTCAAGGTTTATAAATACAAATATTGCTGGAGAACAGGCGTTGCCATTGAGCGATAAAAAATGGCAGGAAGACCTTGATACTCCGGGAAGATGGATACTGAGCAGGCTCGCAAAGACTTCAGACGACATCAACACGGCCCTGACGGAATACAGGTTCAACGACGCTGCCACTTCAATCTATCAATTTATCTGGCATGAATTCTGTGACTGGTACATAGAGCTCTCAAAACCCGTTATTTATAACAATACAGACGATAACGCGCTCCGGATTGCAACGCTGAAATGCCTGCTTTATATCCTCGAAAGCTCTCTCAGGCTGCTGCATCCTTTTATGCCGTTTGTTACAGAGGAAGTCTGGCAGACAATTCCCCACAAGGGTGAGAGTATCATGCTCAGTCCGTTCCCTCATTACAAGGAGAGAGATATTGAGGCCGAAGTGAGGATGTCCTATATCATGGAGGCTATCACAGGAATAAGGACTATTCGCGGTGAGTTAAACATAGCACCATCACTTGAACTCTTCGCACTCATAAGACCCTACAATAAGGAAACAGAGGAAATACTTGCCGAAAACTCCCTGTATATAAGTAAACTTGCAAGGACCAGGGAACTCAGCATCGGGACAGAGGTTACAAAAGGAAAGGGAGTTGCCACCTCGGTCAAGGACCACCTTGAGGTTTATGTCCCGCTCGAAGGGCTTTTGAATGTCGATGCTGAAATCAAAAGACTCAGAAAGGATCTGCAAAAGGTCGAGCAATCCATTTCGTCTCTTGACAGGAAACTTCTCAATGAAGATTTTATAAGAAAGGCACCAAAGAATGTTGTTGAGAAAGAAAAAATGAAGTATAATGAATTTATGCAAAAGAAAGAGAGGATTATCGAGAGCATAAATAAACTGGAAGAGCTCAGGGGGAAAGATAATGAGTGAAAAAAAGAGGGATGTTGAGAAAAAAGACCTCAGTCTTATAGATGCTGAATTTGTAAATGTTGTTCAGAGCACCGTCAGGTCTGTAGAGGGCGGACATGTGGAGTTGCAGCAGGTTGGGGCCCTCAGCATTGATGGTGAAAGGGTTGAAGTAACACAGGGAGCGGCATGTCTTATCAAGGGTGGAGATGTAAGGGTTAACCAGAGTATAAGCATTATCACTTCCGGCGGCAACACCTCCGTGGAATCATCCTTTGCACCACTGATTGTATCGAGGGGAGATGCCGACATGAAACAGAGCGCCTCCTGTATCATTGCAGCCCGGGATATCAAGGCAGAAAACACAAGGAGTATCTTCCTGCTCGCCGGCAATGTAGAGGGCAATGTACAGACTGTATTTGACTGGAAGTCAACCCTTTCGCTTGGTGCAGTTGTAGGCGGGCTCATTGGATTTCTGTCACTTCTGAAGAAGAGATAGGGTTTGCATTAATGCCCCCGGCCTCAGAGACTACAGGGTACCGTTAAAACAAAAGAGGGACAAAATAGTGCAATATGTATACAGCCCGGTCAGGGAGTTTCTCATTCAGGCCCTGAATGAGGATATAGGCCATGGTGACCTTACAACCGAATTTATTATCTCGACCCATCACATCTCAGAGGCCGTTATCCTTGCAAAAGAGGACTTTATCCTCTCGGGCCTGCGGTTTGCCAAAGAGGTCTTCAATATAACAGACTCGAGGATAAGCTTTAAAGAAAGCATGTCTGACGGAAACCCGGTAAAAGAGGGAAAGGTTATAGCCACGTTGAAAGGCCCGACTGCAGGACTACTGACAGGGGAGAGACTGGCACTTAATATACTGCAGAGACTCTCCGGCATCGCCACACTGACAAACAGGTTTGCAGAGCTTGTCAAAGACACCGGAGCCCGTATCGTGGATACAAGAAAGACAACCCCTAACATGAGATACCTTGAAAAATACGCCGTCAGAGCCGGAGCCGGATATAACCACCGATTTGGTCTTTATGACGGAATTCTCATCAAGGATAACCACATAATGGCAGCAGGTGGGATAAAAAATGCAGTAAAAAGTGTCAAAAAAAAGGCCCATCACCTGATGAAGATAGAGGTTGAGGTAAAGAACATTGAAGAACTGACAGAGGCACTGCATGCAGGGGTAGATATCATCATGCTTGATAACATGTCAGTTGAGCTGATGAAAGAGGCCGTAAGGATTGCTCATGAAAACAACCCATCGCCACTTATTGAGGCATCGGGGGGTGTAAGCATTGACAACGTCCGCGAAATAGCCCTTACAGGTGTAGACCTGATCTCTGTCGGGGCCCTGACCCATTCTGCCCCATCTGTTGATATAAGCATGAAGATAGTTTAGACCCGGGACCGGTCTGCTTATAACCCAGGTTCAGGGTTATAAGCAGACCGGTTCTTTACTAAAGCAAACAAATTGACAATGGCCCGGAAGAATTGCTAATATTTATAGTTCTATAGTTTTTTGTCCCCTGTGGCTTCATGATCTCAAGAAATCAAAAACAATGCGCCCATAGCTCAACTGGATAGAGCGTCGGACTACGAATCCGTAGGTTGGGGGTTCAAATCCTCCTGGGCGCGCCAACTTTATTGTATCTCAGGTCTTTCTCAAAACATACAATCTTCTGACAGATACAAAGTTTGCAATAACAGCAAGGATCACCAGGAGTGAGAATAACTGATTCAGGACTGCACCGAGCATAATCAGAAACGACCTTGTATCTCTTCCAAACCTCCAGCTTGAACCCTCCTGCTCCTTTAAAACAACCGTATCATACTTGATAGCCGTATAACTGTTCATAAGACTCCCTGTAAGTGCAAGGTAACCAGTAACCCACACGAGATAGTCGCCATTGTGGGAAAACCACCAGCCGTAGGTCAAACCAAGAATTACAGCAGCATCCGCGTATCTGTCCAGTACTGCATCAAACCATGCCCCGTAATCCGACTGCTGAAACTTCAACCTTGCCACCTCACCGTCACATCCATCAAGGACGGAGGAGGCCTGCACGAGGAGACCGCCAAGAAGAACGGGCAGGTAACTGCCGAAAGAAAGCAATAGTGCTGCAAGGAGAGAGAGGGTAAAGCTTGAGATTGATATTGTATCCGGTTTTATCCCTGTCTTTACCAGAATCCTGGAAATCCTTATCGATATGGGTCTGTTCAGGTACCTCGAGATAAAACCGTCTGTTGGTTTTATCAAACTCCTGCACAGCAGGTTTTCAGCCTTTCTAAATGCCTCTTCAGTATCAATATCGATCCAGAATCTGCCTTCAAGATCATATGCCTTAAGCATTCCCTTATCAGCAAGTCTCTGCATACCGCCTGAGAGCGTCTCCTCACCCTGCATTAAACCCTCCTGAAGGGCGTCAAACAATGAAGTTGAACAGGAAAATATTCCGCAATCAACGGCATTGTACTCTGATAATCCCTTACCAATTCTGACAACCCTGCCATCACTTACCATTACCCTTGTGGCATCTTCCATATCAATATAGTCGCGTGGAGCACCGTCAACCACCATCAAAACTTCCCTGTCATCCAAAGAAAAGCTTCCTGCTTCCATAAGGGCTGCTGGCTCAAATATGTGATCAGACATTAACAGGAAGAACCTCTCATTCAATACTTCCCGGGCCTTCAGGACTGACAGGGCATTCCCCCTGTGCCAGTCTGGATTCTCTATATATGTAATCTCAACGCCGTATTTGCTCCCATCTCCCAATTCCTCTTTTATCATCGCTCCAAGATATCCGACAACCACGACAAACTCCCTGACAGAGGCATCTCTTGCAGTAAGAATTACGCGTTCAACAAGTGAGAGGCCAAGAAGTCCGGCCAGAGGTTTTGGACGGTTATTCGTCATGGTGCTGAGCCTGCTTCCCATACCTGCGGCAATAACCAGGGCCTTCATCTCAGCGCTCCCGTTCACCTGAGATAAACTCTTCAACCATCTTCCTTGCTGAATTGTCCGGGAATTGTTGGGGCGGATGTTTCATGGTATAGGCTGAAATTGATGTAAGAGGCCCGCCCGTCTTTCTCTCTATCGCCAGCTTGCAGCATCTTATTGCATCAATTGCACAACCGGCAGAGTTTGGAGAATCCTCCACTGACAACCTCAGCTCCAACTCCATCGGAACATCACCAAAAGTCTTTCCTTCCATCCTTAGGAAACAGACCTTGTTATCCTTGAGCCAGGGGATATAATCAGAAGGGCCTATATGGATGTTTCTTGGATCAAGAGGCTCTGAAAGCACTGATTGAACAGCCTCTGTTTTAGATACCTTTTTTGACCTGAGCCGGTCACGTGCCAGCATATTGAGGAAATCCGTATTGCCACCTGTATTGAGCTGGTATGTCCGCTCAAGCCTCACTCCCCTGTCTGAAAAGAGTTTTGTCAATGTCCTGTGAGTTATTGTAGCTCCGATCTGGGCCTTTATATCATCCCCTACCGCCGGGATGCCCTTCTGACTGAACCTTTCGGCCCATTTACTGTCAGAGACAATGAAGACAGGCATACAGTTAATAAAGGCTACTCCGGCCTCAAGACAGCTCTCAGCATAATATTTGGCAGCCTTTTCCGAACCCACTGGCAGATAGTTTAAGGCAATCTCGGCTCCGCTATCCTTCAGCACCTTAACAATATCAGCCTCCGGCGTATCTGAAACCAGAAAGGTTTCATCCCCGGAATACTCCTTCATATGCGGGGCAACACCATCAAGCACTCTCCCCATGACTACTTCCACCCCGGTCACGGGGATATCTTTCTGAAATACAACGGTACAGTTAGGGGGTGCAAAGATTGCCTCGCTTACATCTCTTCCAACCTTTCTCCTGTCAATATCAATTGCAGCAACAACCTCGATGTCTCCGGGATTGTAACCACCGATATCCCAGTGCATAAGACCTGCTACATCCTCCACAGTCTTATTCCTGTAATAGTAAATACCCTGTATCAGGGAGCTGGCACAGTTTCCCACACCTATAATGGCAATCTTTATCTTTTTCATACTATACCTCCTGATGAAGCAGTCTTGCCGACTTGATAATTCCTATAACTCCCCCTTTCAGATAATGAAGCGGGATAAAACCGAAACCATCCGGGCTTTGTCCCCAACCCCCGGAAGCACTGTTACTTATTAAGGATGAACTCTCAAGAGGATTATCAACAGATATGTTACTGAATTCCCGATACCCTGCAGCAAAAAACCGCCGGGCGTAAAACTTATCAGGATAACATAAAAGAGCTGTAATCAATATAGCATCATCAGTCAGAAAAAAACAAGAAGTGTATGGCATCCAAAAACAGTGGATACCCCTATGAATTAAGGGCTTTTCTGTCTCCCGGTTACAAGGGATATACCAGCAGGGGTGACTCAAAATGAACGCCTTTATGATAGAATAAATGCACGTTAAAAGCCCCAAAAATAACAGAGGATAAGGAACCTATGGAAAAGGAACAGAAAAGGGCACTTTTAGAGTCGATACTCTTTATTTCGGGAGCACCTGTGAACCTGAAAGACCTGCAGAAGATAACGGAGTTTTCTACAGGAGAGATAAGCTTTTTGATAAATGAGCTTATCTCTGAATACAGGAACCGGAAAGGTGGCATATTCCTGGTTGAAGTTGCAGAGGGGTACCAGATGGTATCAAACCCCGAATATTCACACTGGATCAAAAAACTTAAGGCCACAACACCGCAGAAACTCTCGATAGCAGCCCTTGAAACCCTTTCCATTGTGGCTTACAGACAGCCCATTACAAAGGCAGAGCTTGAGCAACTGCGGGGGGTCAATTCCGACGGTGTTATAAAGAGCCTGCTCGAAAGACGGTTTATCAGAATTGTGGGAAAGAAAGAGGTACCGGGCCGGCCTCTCATTTACGGGACCTCCAGGGAGTTCCTTCAGCATTTCGGACTCAAGGACCTCTCGGAATTGCCGACCATGCGCGATTTAAACCCTGACGAGTTGTAAAAGGGCATAGCGTTTTAAAGTTTCTTACGGCATCAATACTCGATCCCCTTCCTTGCAGCCTGTCCTTTACCGAGAGGGTGTTTTACTGCCTTCATGTATGTGACATAATCAGCGATATCAATCATCCCTTCTGTTGCGCCGCGCCCTGTAAGGACAAGCTCGGTGCTTTCACAAAAGCTTTTCATAAAATCAACCGCCTCCCTTTCTGAAATTATACCAGCGCCAACAAGGTTGTTGAATTCATCGATAATGACGAGGTCAAAATCCTGCGCACTATGCTG
>BDTQ01000164.1 GCA_002898135.1 bacterium BMS3Bbin07 | reverse complement strand
CTCTATCAAGAGGGGATTAAGGGGGGGTATGCCTTTTAAACTCTGCTTTTATTTGCCGGTTTAATAAAACCTGAAAAAAGCGCCCTGCGGCACTCGTTCAAATTCAACGACTTGTTAGCGGAAGGTGACCATCAACTATGCAGTCTCATATTGAAGTACTTTTAATTGGTCAGAAGTCATCCTGATGCTCAAATTGAGTATTTCTATCCCTACTACTTTGCCCTCTGCATTAAAGTCCAGAATTACACCAGGTTGTGCTTCCTCTGATTCTACAATAGAAGCTTCATCTAATCGAAAATAAAGTGCGTCATTCTCTTTATCTACTTTTAATTTCATTTCTTCCTCCTCGCTTTACGGTCAAAAAATACTGCAACTACTTTCTTTGGTAAAACATGAGGATTTACAACTACATGGAGAATTCGTCCCTCATGTTCAGAAATACTCTTAAAATAATGAACATTATTGTCAGTTCCAACATTCTCCCAATCAGGTTTATCAATAGTCCGCCATACCCATTCCTCTGAAATCTCCCGTTCTTTCAACATGTCCTGGGTATGTTTGGATAAATTAAAGTCCATATTTTTTAGCAAAGGATGCAGCTTTCTTGTAATGCCCTTTTTTCCATAAGAGCATCGTATACAGGCTGAATTATATCCAACCTGTCTTTTAAATCATATTCTCTATTTTCCCTTATATGCTCAATTTTATCCCATTTGACATCCCAGTCATCTGCTTTCACTATATTTTTATTTATTAATCGTTTTGTTTCTTCTATTGCTGCCTTTTGGGCTTTATATTCCATAGTTTTTATCTCACTTATTATATCAATTATATCAACTAATGGGTATTCCCGCTAACATTTATTATACGAATTTTCGGTTCCACCGTTTAATTATTAAAGTATAGCATATCTGAAAAATCTCTCAAGATAAAAATCATATAAAATCAATAGTTGCTTGCTCGCAGCACTTTGTATCTGGTATTATTGTCCAATTCAACCAACAAGCTGCTTCCTTGCAGTTAAAAAAGGGGTAGCCATTAATAAGGTATGACATCAGATTTTTGAAAAATCCCCCTCCCCTTTTCCCAAGAGAGGGGTTTTATTCTGAATCCTGGATCAAGACAAGAAACACACCCCTTAATCCCCTCTTGATAGAGGGGAAAATCCCTGACCTCCCTGGACGTGAACGGAGGGGGCATCCTGATATCCCCCTGTCAGGCTGAACCTGATTCAGGATTGTGATAATTTGACCCTCCGTTTAATTTTATGAGATAATGACAGGATGAAAAAAAGGTTGTTGTTATTACTTATATCACTCACCCTTGTCTCCTGTGTCACTCCTGCCGCAACAAAGAAACCGGATACCGGGACAGTGGCTGAAACAGTCAAAACCAAAGAGGCCGTGATTCCTTCAACAGCCAATGAGGAATCTTCCCTCAACTATATCCTCGGCTATCAGGCCGAGATGGAAGGCAGATGGGCTGAAGCACTCAAATATTACGAAGAGGCGTCAAAACTTGACCCTGCTTCACCATACCTGAAGGTGCAGATTGGGCGCATCCTGCTCAGGACCGGCAAGGTGAAGGCTGCAACAGAAAAGATAGAAGAGGTAATAAAAGCCTATCCTGACTATCTGCCCGCCCTCAGACTCCTTGGACAGCTCTATAATGGTCAGAAAAAAACCGCTGATGCAATCAGGATATATGAAAAGATAATCAGGATTGATCCAAATGACACTGAGGCACATCTCTTTCTGGGCATGCTCTACGCTGCTGAAAAGAAGTATTCAGAATCGATTGATGTCCTCGAAAAATTCCTTAAAAACAGACCCGATAATCTTATGGCCCTCTATTATCTCGGATCGGTCTATTTTGATATGAAGGATATAGACAAGGCAGAAACATATTTTAAGAAGGCCCTTGAACTGAAGCCCGACTTTGACGCTGCCATATACAGGCTCGGCCTCATCAGTGAGGTCAGGGGTAAAAACGATGAAGCGATAAAGTACTATAAAAAGGCCTCTGAACTTAATCCGTTTAATTTTCAGGCCAGGGAGAGACTCTCAAGGTTATACATAAAGGAGAACAAACTGCAGGAAGCCATTGATGAGCTTGAAAAGATAAGCAGTCAGTTTCCAAAAAACACAGAGATACATAAAAGGCTCGGGCTTCTGTACTTTGACAACAAAGAGTATGAAAAGGCAATTGATCAATTCAGGCTTGTGATAGAGGCAAAGCCCGATGACCTTGCAGTAAGGTATTACCTCTCCCTTGCCCTCGGAACACTCAAGAAATACGATATGGCCATAGATGAACTCAAGGCGATACTTGAGTTAGACCCCAAAAATATCCAGGCATTCCTGAATCTTGCATACATCTACACAGACTCCGGACGATACGACGATGCAATAAAAACATATGATAAACTAATCGCCATTGACGCCAAACCTGAATATTATATTTACAAGTCATCAAATCTGCTGAAACTCAACAAGACCAAAGCCGCTGAAAAGACGCTTAAGGAGGCAATTGAACGGTTTGGAGAGAATGACGAACTCTATTTTAATCTTGCAGTTGTCTACGAAAAAGAGAAGAGATTTGATGATATGGTTAAATTTCTCAAAAAAACCTTAAGCCTCAACCCTGACCACGCTGATGCGCTTAATTTCCTCGGGTACAGTTATGCTGACAAGGGAATTAATCTCGATGAGGCACTGTCACTGATACAGAAGGCCCTCTCTCTTATGCCGGATAACGGCTACATTATAGATAGCCTTGGCTGGGTTTATTACAAACTCGGCAGATATGAAGACTCACTGAGAGAACTAAGGCGGGCTGTGAAGACAGTAAAGGATGATCCTTTGGTTTACGAACACCTGGGTGATGTGCTTGCAGCCACAGGGGATAAAGAAGAGGCCCTGAAGGCTTACAGGAAGGCTCTCCAATACTCTGAAAAAGAGGAGGGGCTTAAGGAGAGGGTCGAGAAAAAGATGGAAGAATTATCCGGCAAATAACTATTTGCCAACAATCCTGCCAATGATATCAATCCAATCACCTGCAAAGATAAACTGGTTTCTTAAGGTCCTCGGCAAAAGAGCAGACGGTTACCACAACATCTATTCCGTTATGCAGAGGATTGCCCTGAGTGACACGCTCTCTTTCGAGGAGACAGAAGGAGAGATAGTGATAGAGTCGGACCTTGAGATTGCAATGGAGGAGAACCTTGTTTACAAGGCCGCTGCTCTTATGAAGAAACACTCATCCTGTTCTTCAGGT
>BDTQ01000163.1 GCA_002898135.1 bacterium BMS3Bbin07 | reverse complement strand
CTGCAGGGTAACTATATAGTGCTGACGGATTTCCGAGAGGTGTGTCTGTTGTCGATTAACCGAGCGGATGGCGTACTCCAGGTTGGCCAGGGAGTCGCGGTAATATTCGCGGAAGGCTTTAATATCAAAGAACTCGGACTCTATTGTTTGCAGTGTTGTAACGCAGTGATGTTGCTCTTCAAAGGTAATTGAAAGGCGGGCAACCCGCCGTTTTAATGTCAGCACCTTGTCTATATCGACCGCCTCATCCCTGTCAATGGCCTCTTCGAGTGACTCAATCTCGCGGCGTGCCTCCAGGGCATATGCCATATCCTCATCAATCAACCGGTCGAGTATCTGGTACAGGATGGCCGATGTGCTCTGGGTATGAAATCGCACTGCCGTTGAGAATTCCTTTGCAATGCTCTTCAGGGCAGGAATGGGCAGCTTATGGATGGTGACAATGGCATGGGGCAGACAGATGATGGAGAGAAAGGCCTGGTCAATCCTGTCCCACCTGGGCTGTGTAGGCAGCTTGATGAAGAGTGCCTGCTCATAAGGTGCGATGCGGGAACCGGCAGAGGGGTCCAGGCATGTCTCCAGGATTAGCGGATGCAATTGCAGCGGAGACAGGAACTCCTTCAGGACTGTCTCGTCGGGTTCTGTAATATCAACCCAGAAGGGCCCGTCTTCTGCCCGGGAAGCAAGGAACGCCTCAACAGAGGAAGGCTCCAGATACCGGTTTTTATTTAACATGAAAGTATCAAGTTCCATCCGGATACCTCTTGTCAATCTCCTGTCTCAACGTTTAGAAATCTCCTTTTACAGCTGATTTCAAAGCGTTCTGATAGAATTTGGTTACGTATTCCTTTGTCATTCTGCGGGCACTGAAGCGTGGAGCAGTGCTTATCATTGCCTCTTTCATAACACTGACCCATCCATGAGGAATTCCGTCATCCCCCAGATTGTAGTAGAGGGGGATGATCTCGTTTTCAAGAATGTTATATATGGCTTCGGAATCAGCTGTGTCCCTGTCAGTTGTATCATCATCACCAAAGGCCCAGCCGTTTTTGCCGTTAAACCCCTCTACCCACCAGCCGTCGAGTATGCTGAGATTTGGAACTCCGTTCAGTGATGCCTTCATCCCGCTGGTTCCGCATGCCTCAAGGGGTGGCTGGGGGTTATTAAGCCATACGTCAACACCATGTACAAGATACTGGGCCAGCTGCTCATCATAGTCCTCCACAAAGGCTATGCGACCCCCAAAGGCCGGGTCCTTTGCAGCGTTAAAAACCTGTTGCAGGAGCAGCTTCCCAGGGTCGTCATCAGGGTGGGCCTTTCCGGCAAATATGATCTGTACAGGTCTCCAGCGGTCATTAAGCATTCTCTTAAGCCTTTCAAGGTTGTGCAAAATCAAGGTAGCCCTTTTATATGTTGCAAATCTGCGGGAAAACCCGAGGGTCAGGGCATTCGGGTCAAGCAGAACCCCTGATGCAAGTATAATGCGTGGATCCGCATTTTCGTAAAGCCATCTCTGCCTTACCCTCTCTCTCATTCTTATTATTAACTTCATCTTGACCCAGAAGTGTGTCTTCCATATCTCCTCATCGCTGATGTCCTCTATCAACCTCCACGTCTCTGCAACATCGTGCTCGTTCAGCCAGTCCATATCCACAAACTTGTTCAGTAAAAGCTGTATCCTTGGTTCAATCCATGTGGGTATGTGAATGCCGTTTGTTATGGATTCTACAGGCACTTTTTCTTCAGGCAGGTCCGGCCAGAGTGGCTGCCACATCCTGCGTGTAACCTCCCCGTGTCTTTTACTGACGGCATTACGGTACCCCGACATTCTCATGGCGAATGCCGTCATATTAAACCCGGCTGCCGGATCAGCCGGATTTGTTCCAAGCTTCATGAATGCCTCGCTATCCAGCCCAAGGGAGGGCCAGTAACTATGAAAGTATTTCTCCATCAGGGAAAAGGGGAAGACGTCGTGACCTGCCGGTACAGGTGTATGAGTGGTAAATACCGTGGTGGCCCTTACCTGTCCGGATGCTTCATCAAAGCTCATTCCCGATGCCACTCTTTCCCTGATACGTTCAAGGATGGCAAAGGCAGGGTGACCTTCGTTCAGATGAAGGACTGAATGTTTTATTCCGAGAACGCTCAACACCTCTGCCCCGCCAATCCCGAGTACAACCTCCTGCTTCAGCCGCAGTTCCGGACTTCCGATATACAGGCGGGCTGAAATCCCGCGGCTCCAGGGATCGTTCATCTCAATGTCCGTATCCATCAGATACAATAACACCCTTCCCACCTGAACCTTCCATACCTCCACATAGATTGGCGGCTCAATAAAAGGAACCTTTACCGTCAGATGTTCTCCCTTATCATCAAGAACACGCCGTATCGGTGCATTCTCCCTGTCGAGGGTCTCACTCTCGCTTTCCTGCCATCCGTCCGGTCTTATCCTCTGCCGCAGATACCCCTCCGGATACATAAAGCCCATAGCTACTACAGGGACCCCAAGGTCACTGCATTCCTTCAGAAAATCCCCTGCAAGGAAGCCGAGGCCTCCGGCATAAAAAGGAAGCGAGTGGTGAAGCCCGTATTCAGCAGAAAAATATGCAACCGGAAACATACCCGGATCAGTGATATTAGAGTAGAACCAACCGGAGGTGGTGTTCATCTCAGCCTTGAACCTTGCCATTACTGCATCATAATGTCTCAGAAACTTTGGGTCTTCTGAAGCTGCATCAAAAACTTCACCTCTCAGATCGTTAAGCATCTTTACCGGATTATGCACGCTCACCTTCCATGCAGCACGGTTAAGCATCTTGAATAACATCCTGGCCTCAGGATGCCAGCTCCACCAGAGGTTGTAAGCCAGTTCACCCAGCCCGTTGATTCTCTCCGGAATATCAGGGAATCTCTCTTTGCTTTCTGTAGTAGTAATCATAAGTGCTCCTCTTTATTTTTGGAGATTTTACTTTGTCAATTGAGGTTCACCCCTCAACCCAGTTCATTGCCCTTTTTACTGCTTCCTTCCATTGTGAATAATAGGTGTCTCCCGTATCCTTATCCATCTCCGGGGTAAACATCCTGTCAACCTTCCTTGCATTAAAGAACTCTTCCCTGCTCCAGAATCCGGATGCAATTCCCGAGATACCGGCCGCCCCAAAGGCTGTTGTCTCAATCAGCAGAGGTCTCTCTATAACCGTATTGAGAATATCCGCCTGGAACTGCATGAGGAAGTTGTTTTTGACAGCGCCCCCGTCCACCCTCACTTTTTTAAAATTCATTCCAGTTGTCCTCTCCATCTCTTCAATTACATCCCTTGTCTGGTATGCAATTGCCTCCAGGGCTGCCCTGGCAAAATGCTCCCGGCCCGTCCCCCTTGTAATCCCGATTATCATTCCCCTGGCGGTTGGATCCCAGTATGGTGCGCCCAGACCTGTCAGGGCAGGCACAAAATATACACCCTCGTTGGACCCGAGGGATTCAGCCATGGATTCCGTATCAGCGGATGCCTTGATGATCTTCAACCCGTCCCTTAACCACTGAATACATGAGCCCCCCACAAAGATGCTTCCCTCCATTGCATAGTTGACTTCACCTTCTATCCTCCAGGCTATGGTATTTAACAGCCGTCCGGAGCCTGGCAGATCCTTGCCGGTCGATGTCATCAGGAACAGCCCGGTTCCATAGGTGTTTTTTACCACCTTCTCTTCCCAGCCTCCCTGGGCAAAAAGGGAGGCCTGCTGATCACCCAGGATTCCGGTTATCGGGATCTCCCTGCCTGTAAGTTCCCTGTCTGTATTTCCAAAATACCCTCCGCTCTCTTTTACCTCGGGGAATATCCTTTCCGGCAGATTGAATATTGCGAGCAGTTCGTCGTCATAATCCAGTGTGTGGATATTGTAGCAGAGTGTACGGGAGGCATTACCCGACTCGGTTGCATGGACCTTTCCCCCCGTCAGATTCCATAAAATCCAGCTGTCAACCGTCCCGAAAAGTATATTCCCTTTGTCGATCCGCTCTCTAACCCCCTCGATGTTTTCAATTATCCACTTGATCTTTGTTGCCGAGAAATACGGGTCCAGGGGGAGTCCTGTCTTTTCCCTTATAATGTGCGAATACTCAGCTAACCGGTCACATATTTCTTTTGTCCTCCTGCACTGCCAGACAATTGCATTGTAGACGGGGTTCCCTGTTTTCCTGTCCCACAAGATGGTGGTTTCTCTCTGATTGGTTATCCCTATGGATACTATACTGTCAATCCCTACCAACGATATAACATCTTTCAGGGCCTTCATCGTGGTGTTCAGGATATCGAATGGATTGTGCTCCACCCACCCCGGCTGCGGGAATATCTGAGGGAATTCATAATAGGATTTTGCAACAATCGCTCCATCTTCAGAGAATGCGATAACCCTGTTTCCTGTTGTTCCAAGATCAATTGCCAAAACAACTTTCATCTTTCCTCCGGTAGAATATCTATAGCTTCTCTTCCTCAATGAAATCCTTTATGAACAGGTAAATAAACTTTTCAACTTCATATCTCCCGTTAATTACATCCCACAAACTCCTGGACAGCGGAGTGGAGACATGAAATTTCTCGGCAATATACAGAACGGTTTGCAGGGCATTATACCCCTCGGGCAGGATGCCCATCTGCTCTTTTATTTCCTTGAGACTTAATCCCCTGGCCAGTAATTCGCCCATTCTTCTGTTATGGCTGTGTTCACTTAAAGAGGTTGCAAGCAGATCCCCCATTCCTGAAAGATAGAAAAATGTCTCCTTTTTTGCTCCGAGACGTATTCCTGTTTTTGTCATCTCCTCCAGTGCAATCGTCAGGTATGCTGACCTGAAGTTGACGCTGCGTATATTCTTTCCGTCAAACATTCCCAGACCAATGGCATAAATGTTTTTTAAAATTCCCCCCAGCTCCACGCCGATTCCGTCATCGGAGAATCTCGTTCTGAAGTATCTGTTATCCAGAATACGCGAAACAACGAACAGGTCTTCCCTGCTCCTTCCTGCAAGTACAACTACTGTCGGCATTTTTCTTGAAAATTCATTGGCAATAGATGGGCCGGAGAGCATCATTGTTCTGTTTCCGGGGAATAACGAAGCAATAGTCTGAAATGATGTAAGGCCTGTACGCTTGTCAAGCCCTTTGGCCAGATTCACCAGTATGGTTTTTTCATTAACCCTGTCTTTAACGGATTCAAGTGTCTTCTTTATGAAGACAGACGGAATGGCTATAAAGACAACTTCGCATTCCTCAAACACATTATTCAGGTCTCCTGTTGCAGCAAGGTTGGGGTTGAGTTCTACCCCGGGGAGGAATTTGGAGTTCAGATGTTTACGGTTTATTTCCTCTACAACTCCCCCGTCATATTCCCAACCGGTTACTTTATATCCATTAGAGGCAATAAGGTCTGCCATTGCGGTTCCCATATTACCTAATCCTACAAAGCCTGTTTTCACAATCGCTCCTCCCTGACAAGTTTATGTTAAACAATCCGTTCCTTTCTCAGAAATTTATAGACTCCCACCTTTACAAAATCATTAAAAATAAACCATGCCACGGCATAAATCCAGATATATATGGCGTATTTCCAGCCGATGGGTGCGATGAACCATCCGTAAGCAGCAAAGATTGTCCCTAAAATCTTTGTGGAAAAGCTTGCCCACAGCAAAAGGGCGGAAGGATACGGTTTCTGCCAGAAAAAGCCCCCGGGAGTCCTTGTCAGAAATATAGTCAGGTGTCCGGCAACAAGGAGTTTCAGGAAGATCAACGACTGTATAAGCTCTCGGGAGAAATGGAGATATTTTTCGAGAATAAAGAAGAGCAAAAAGGACGACAGGACACCTGCTATTCCGAGGACCGTAGAGACTGTGAGTATTTCCTGCAGGTTCCATTTCGTAGGTTTTTTCTGCACACTTGCATTGTCGTAGGCGAGTGTCAGTATCGGTATATCGTTAAGCAGGGCAAGGAGGATGATCATTATTGCGGTAACAGGATAAAAGTTAAACATCAGGATAGCCAGAGACATGAAGAGGATTACCCTTATGGTTTCAGCAATCCTGTATATTGTATAACTCTTCATCCTTCCAAAGATTATCCTGGAAAGCTCTATTCCGTGTTCTATAACGGACAGGCCCGGTGCGGTCAGGATAACATCTGCGGCAGCCCTTGCCGCATCCGTGGCCCCTGAAACTGCAATGCCGCAGTCAGCCTTTTTAAGGGCAGGGGCATCGTTTACCCCGTCACCTGTCATTGCAACCATATGCCCGCCCTTCTGCAGCTTTTCCACGATTATGTACTTGTCTTCAGGATACACCTCAGCAAAACCATGTGAGTGCTCTATTAAATCAATGATCTCCGATTCATGTTTTTTGATATATCCTTCCGGTATCTCTATATTCTTGAACTCGTTTTCAAGTTCCTGAATAACAGCCTTTGCAAATTTTTCTGCCTCGGTTTCCGTCATGTCGGGCTGAAGTTTCCTGTAAATCGCCCTTGCGAGCACCTCTCCTAAAAGGACAGTTTCTCTGTAGTTTGCACTCCGCAATGCCACGGCACTGCATATCCTGTCTCCAATCCCGAGAAGCCTTGCTATCTGTCTGGCTATGGCAATGTTGTCTCCAGTGATCATCTTGACATCAACCCCAAGCTTTCGCGTATTTTCAATCACTGTTTTTGAGTCGTCACGCGGGGGGTCAAAGAGGGGTATTATCCCTACAAGCCTGAAATGCTTCGCATCTTCTTCTTTTATGGCAACTGCAATCGTCCTGAAACCTTCTTCTGCAAAGTCCTCAACGATCTCTTCCACTTTTTTCCTGTCAACACCATTACCGCAGAGTTCAAGAATTACCTGAACCGCCCCTTTTACTACAGTAAAGGTCCTGATATCTGATTTTATCGCTGCCTCTGTCCTCTTCCTTACCGGATCAAAAGGAATAAATTTGATCTGCTGATAGTTTTCGGTTATATCTTTATACCCCATTCTCTGCCCGTAGCTGAAAATTGCCATATCAATGGGGTCCCTGTTTTCTTCTTTTGACGCAAGCTCGGCATACAGTACCAGATCCCGTTCCGTAAACCCGTCAAAAATCACGGGGTTTTCCACCAGGAGCTCGTTTTTGGTTAGTGTCCCGGTCTTATCCGCACACAGGATATCGACCCCTGAGAGCTCTTCTATGGCAACGAGTCTGCTGACTATTGCCCGTTTTCTGGCAAGGCTTACTGCGCCGACTGCCATTGTCACAGACAGCACTGCTGGAAGGGCAACAGGGATTGAGGCAACAGCGAGGACAAGTGCGAACCTCAGGAGTTCAATCAGGGTCTCCCCTCTGTGTATCCCTGCGTACACTATCACTATAGTGAGGAGAAGTGTAATTACAATAAGGTAATCACCTATGCTTATGACGAGTTTTTGATAATGGCTTTTTTCTTCCCTCTCTGCCTTTGCAACGAGTGCCACGGTTTTACCAAAGTAAGTGTTAAGACCAGTGTTTACGACGACTGCAAGCATCTCGCCCTGCTTGACTATGGAATTTGAGTAGACGACATCTTCATTTTTTTTCTCAACGGGCAGGGATTCTCCTGTAAGGGCTGACTGGTCGACCAATAAATAATCGCCTTCCAGGAGTTTGGCATCCGAAGGGATGACGTCTCCAATCCTAAGCTTTATGACGTCTCCGGGAACGAGATATTTAGCGTCGGTCTCTTTAAACCTTCCGTCCCTGAGAACTATTGCCTTTTTGGCAAGTTTTTCCTTCAGTGTCTTTAATGCACTTATGGCTTTTGATTCCTGATAGAAGTCCAGTCCGGCATTGACAAAGAGCATGATCATTATTATTACAAAGTCTTCCCACTTCTGAACCAGCGCGGAAAGAATGGCTGCAACCTCTATCATCCACGGAATGGGACCCCAGAACCTCTTTAATATCCTCCTGAGGGTGGATTCTTCTTTCTCCGGTATCTCGTTCAGTCCGTATCGGGCAAGTCTCTCCTGAGCCTCCCCTTCCGACAATCCCCTGCTCCTGTCGGCCTGCAGTTCCTTCAGCGTATCTTCGATAGAGAGCTTTTTGTAATCATCTGTGGTTTTTGGCATGACAACCTCCTTACAGCGACGCCGAGGAGCTTCTCTGTCTCCTGACGCTGGATAGGTGTATAACCTTTAAGCCACAATCCTTCCCCATCTTTCCTGTCAACCCCGATTGCCTTGTCTTCATATGTCTTCCATTTCTCCAGCCCTCCTGTCAGGATATTTAGCCGATATCCAGGCCCCTCGGTATTTTTGCTCTGCATAACCTGAGGGGTGGATACCGGTTCATATATCGTGATGGTTTTGGGAATCCCTAATCACTTGTTTCAGGCAATAATCTTGTCCTTTCGCAATAACTTATATGCCCAGACCTTGACAAAGTCGTTAATAACAAACCAGGCAATGGCATACCCCCAAACTATCAAGGCATATTTCCAGCCTATCGGGGCTACAAACCATCCGTATACCACAAATAGGGTTGCGAGGATTTTTGTCAGGATAGCTGCCCAGAGCAGTATGGGAGCAGGGTAGGGTCTCCGCCAGAAACGCTCCTCTGTCCGTGTTATAAATATCGTCAGATGTCCGGCCACTGCCAGTTTTAGAAATATAAAACTCTGTACAACAGGGGCGGAAAGGTGCATATACTCCTCGGCAATATAGAAGATTCCAAAGCTTGCAATGACACCCAGAATACCGAGCATGGTGGATATACTCATCACTTCCGCCATATTCCATTTTACGGGTTCCGCATCCACCCTGGTTCGGTCATATGCAATAGCCAGTATTGGCAGGTCATTCAGAAAGGCCAGGATAATAATCATGATTGCGGTAACCGGGTAGAAATTGAATATAACGATTGATGCCGTCATAAAGAGGATTACCCTGATTGTCTCGGCTATCCTGTAGAGACTGTAACTCTTCATCCTCTCAAAGGTGACCCTTGCCCCCTTTATGGCATCAATGATTACGGACAATCCCGGTGCCAGCAACACAAGATCCGCTGCCGCCCTTGCAGCATCCGTTGCTCCCGAGACTGCGATGCCGGCATCCGCCTTCTTCAATGCAGGGGCGTCATTCACTCCGTCCCCCGTCATGCCAACGATATGTCCGGCTTTCTGGAGCTTGTCGACAATCAGGTATTTATCCTCAGGAAAGACCTGTGCAAAGCCGTCGGCATCCTCAATCACCTCTATAATCTCCGACTCATGCCTCTTCACGTAGCCCTTTGGCAGCTCCATGGTTGCAAACTCTTTTTCCAGATCCTTTACAATCCCGGCTGCAACCCTCTGTGCATCCTCTTCCGTGGCGCCCGGAGACAACCTTTTATATACCGATTTTGCAATTATCTGCCCCAACACGATAAGTTCCTTATTGTTTGCTCCCTTAAGGTCTCTGGCATCCAGAATGTTTTCGCCAACCCCAAGGATATCTGCTATGTGTTTTGCAATGGCTACATTATCTCCCGTAACCATCTTAATGTCCAACCCGAGTTTCTTTGCCTCTTCTATCGTCTCTTTTGAGTCTTCCCGTGGTGGATCAAAAAGCGGAAGCAGGCCTATGAATTCATAGTGTTTGTCATCCGGCTGCTTTATTGCAATTCCCAGCGTCCTGAACCCTTTTTCTGCAAAATCCTCCACTTTTCCCAGTATGTCATGCTTGTCGATCTGCTCTCCGCATAACTCAAGTATTACCTGGGATGCACCCTTGGTAACTATAAACGTCCTGTCACCTGACTTCACAGTCGCCTCTGTTCTTTTGCTTACAGGATCAAACGGTGTAAACTTTAGCTGCTGATACTGTTTTAACTCTTTCAGTTGACCTGTTTTTTTCAGATACTCAAATATAGGTATCTCTATAGGGTCTTTATTCTCTTCACTTGATGCAAGTGCTGCATAAAGCATTAATTCCTCAACAGTATGCCCGTAAAATGTGACCGGATCAGAGACTGTCATCCTGTTCTGGGTTAGAGTTCCGGTCTTGTCGGAGCAGAGGACGTCAACTCCGGCGAGCTCTTCTATGGAGACGAGTCGGCTTACTATAGCCTGTTTCTTCGCCAGGCTCATGGCCCCGACAGCCATTGTCACGGAGAGCACCGCAGGCAATGCAACCGGGATTGCGGCGACCGTCAGAATAAGTGTAAACCTCAATATCTCGATCATGTCTTCATGTCTGAACAAGGCAGTGATCAGGATAATTGCGGCGAGGAATATGGTGATGATAATAAGATAGTTTCCAATATGGACAACTGCTTTCTGAAAATGACTTTTTTCTTCTCTCTGGGCTCTTGCTACAAGTGCCACGGTTTTACCGAAAAAGGTATTCAGTGCCGTGTTGATAACTACTGATAACATCTCGCCCTGTTTTATTATGGAATTGGAATATGCGACATCACCGACTTTTTTGCTGACAGGTAATGACTCACCTGTCAGTGCTGACTGGTCGGCCTGCAGATAATCCCCCGCTATGAGTTTTACATCCGCCGGGACCAGATCCCCGATTTTTACCTTTATAATGTCTCCCGGGACCAGGTCTTTGGCCTCTATTGTCTGAAACTTTCCGTCCCGCAAAACAAGCGCCTGTTTTGCCAGTTTTTCCTTTAATACCTTCAGGGCATTTAACGCCTTTGACTCCTGCCATAAGTCTATGAATGCATTGGTTAGAAGCAGGATCATTATTATTATGAAATCATCCCACCTGCGGACCACGGCAGAGAGCAGTGCCGCAACCTCTATCATCGCCGGAATAGGTCCCCAGAAACGCCTGAAGACCCTGTGAAATGTAGATTCCTCTTTTTCCGGGATTTCATTGTAGCCGTATTGCTCTAATCTCTTTCCGGCCTCCTCTGAAGATAGTCCCCTCTCTTTGTCTGTCTGTAGTGCTTTAATTGTTTCATCTGCCGATAACTTTTCGTAATCCTCGGTCTTTGCCATCCTTACCTCCTTCGAGCTTCTGTTTAAAGAACAATCTTCGTTCACTGAAGAACAATTCCGCTACTACGACACACAGATAAATCGCACCTATCCATACCAGCCCCCTCGAATATGACCTGTAAAGATAAACGCACAGGACGATCCAGGATAAAAGTGACAGGATCAGGCCTGATATGGGCGTAACCATGTTTATGCCAATCCGCCTTCGGAGCCTGACGGCAGACAGGTTGATTGCCGCAAAGAGCAGCAGGAATGTGGAGCTTGCGAATGATGATATGATTGTCAGGTCGGTTGTATTTACAAAGAGCAGCGTCAGTGCAGTGATGAATATAAGGCTCACATAGGGGATATTGTTTCTCCGTTCCCTGTGTGAGAATACATTAGGGAGGTCGGAGTCCTGGGCCATCACCATTGCAAGGCGTGCAGTTCCAAACATGGTGGCATTTATGGCGGAGGCGGTAGAGAGCAGTGCCCCCAGACCTATCAACATAAAACCCGCTTTGCCCAGGAATGGTTTTGCCGCCACTGCAAGGGCGTACTCCTTGTATTTGCTGATCTCCGCGGGCAACAGGTTGCCCACTGCTACCAGGGAAACAAGGATATAGATGGCAATGGTAACGCCAATGGATATCATAATCCCCCTGCCGAGGTCCCTGCCGGGGTTCTTCATTTCATTTACCGCATTCGGGATCAACTCGAATCCCTCATAGGCCACAAAGACGAGGGCTGCCCCCATCAGGACTCCGCTGCCGCCCATATTAAAAACCGGCATAAGGTGATCCGCCCTGATATAGAAGAGACCGGCAAATGCAAAGAGGGAAAGAATCAGTACCTTGACCATAACTATCAGGTCTTCGCTCTCTCCGGCGGCCTTGATACCGTAAAGATTGATCCCCATAAAGAGAAGGAGGATCAGGGATTGCAACAGGTGGTGCATGGCCTGGGGATGTACTTTTTCCCCGAACATTGCCGTTCCATAGACCCCAAAGGTAAACGCATAAAGGGCCATTGTCCCGATATAACCCGCCACAAGCATCCAGCCTCCGATTCCTGCGACGTTTCTTTGGCTGAATGCACGTTCCAGATACGTAAAGCTGCCGCCATCCGAACGAAAAGTCAGACCGAGTTTAGTGTATGAAAAACCGGTTAAGGATGCAATGATACCGCCAATGATGAAGGCGATGGGGGCTGCATGACCGGCCAGCGCTACAGAGAGGCCAAGGACGGAAAATATACCGCCCCCTACCATGCCGCCCACGCCCATGGCTATGAGCTCCTTGAGACCGAGTTTTTCTGTTTTTATGTTTTTATTCATCAAGGGTTATTAAATGTGCAACCTTGGCATGTCAGAATCTCATAACCCGGCGCTTTCACCATCAAAACAGCCTTTGCAATACATAACCGGGAATCCTTTGATTCAAGCTTTACCCCCAAGCAGGAGATATGAATATTATATCTCCGGAGAGGCAACAATACAATACTTTAATTATCTCCCGGGATATTCGGTAGAAAACCTGGCAACTGTTGGAAAAGGACAGGGAGGGAGACAGACAGGATGCCTGTCAAAAATGAGCAACCCCCTGTGTCCCCGTCCCTCTCCTCACCTCTATCGCTGTTCTGACATAGTCTGCACTCAGTGTGTTCCTCCAGCCTCAAACAGGTTCATGGTCTCCAGTGTGAGGGTTTTAACGCGTTCATAGAGCCCCTTCAGGTCCTTGCCGACTGCCTTTGCCCCCTTGTCCGCCTCCTTCTCTATGGCCTCAACATCTTTGAGAAGTTTGCTGACTTTTACTTTAGTTTTTGTATCTGCATTTTTGGTTGCTTTCCCTAAAGCTGCCTTTGCCTCCTGCAGATCTTTTTTGGTGTCAGACAGGTCTCCGGCCATATAGTTCCTGCTGGCTTTCCAGAGACTTTTCTTTGCCTTTGTTAACGGGGTGTTGATGTCAATAGCCACGAACTGTACCCCATCCTC
>BDTQ01000162.1 GCA_002898135.1 bacterium BMS3Bbin07 | reverse complement strand
CGCAGTAATCCCGGCATCATACGTATCCCCTTTTACCGCAGCCAGCAATATATCACCTGACTGCAGATGAATCTCTTTTACCCCGGGGGGCATTCCAAGAGACTTGATATGTTTAAGGAAGGTGTTTATCTCTGGACTCAAAAGGAGGCACTCCTCAAATTCCACAACATCATGTGACAGCATCCTGTAAAACCCGATCCTTCCATCTGCAGAAACCTTGAACTGAGCCCTCTTTCTGTAATGCCATGGCGACGATATCAGGGACGGATCAAGCGACAGCTCTGTTTTGCCTATCCTCTCAATACAATCAAGTACAACCTCCTCCTTCATGCTCACCTGCCTGTGATAGGCTATATACTGATAATGGCAGCCTCCGCATATCCCGAAGACAGGACAGGCAGGCACAATCCTGTCTGGAGAGGGCTCAAGCACTTCAGTGACAGAGGCAACTGAATAATCCCTCTTTTTTTCCACCACCTCAGCCTCCACAACCTCACCAGGAAGGGCACCCCTGATAAAGATTACACCGTCATCACGGCTGAGTGTGTATCCACCGTAAAGTGGAATAAGCGCCTCAAGTCTCATATTATTTCTTGAGAAGCCTTTTGATCGTCTCTTTAAGCTCTGTGGTGTCGGATGATTTCACAACATATGCCTCTGACGCCCACACAGCAAAGTCATCACGGTAATCATAGGCAGTTGACATGATTATGGGCAACCGGGGCTTCTTCTCCTTCATCTTCCTCAACACCTGAATCCCATCCATATCCGGCATCAATATATCCAGTGTAACGAGATCAGGGTTCTCTTCCTCAAAAAGCCTCAATGCCTCTTCGCCGGAACTTGCGGTAACCACTTCATAGCCTTCATCCTCAAGTTCTTCCTTGTAAAGCATCCTGATCGAAGGGTCATCGTCTACAATAAGTATCTTCATCTTTTACACCCCCTGTATTGGTTTTTTATATGGTAAATATATCTTGAAGGTAGTTCCCTGGCCTATTGTACTAAAAACGTCTATTTTTCCCTGATGCTCCTCAATTATACGGTGTGCAATGGCAAGCCCAAGCCCTGTTCCATCTATCTTTGTGGTAAAGAAGGGGTCGAAAATGTAGGGAAGGTCCTTCCCGTTGATGCCGGGCCCTGTATCGCTTATCTCAATCACCCCAAAATCCTGTTCCCTGTATGTCCTTATGGTCAGGTGGTCTCCCTCACCCATTATCTGAATTGCATTATTTATTATATTTATCAGCGCCTCTTTAATCCTGTTTGGATCAACCTCAAGCGAGAGTTGATCTTTAAAATCCGTCTCAAGAACAATTCCCCTCTTTTTTATTTCCTGTGAAAAGAGCGAAAGGATATCCTCGATTATTTTAACCCCTTCAATATGTTCCTTGGATATTCTCACATCTCTGACAAAGCTCAATATCTCCTTGAGTATCCCCTCAAGCCTGTCCACCTCCCTGGTGATTACAGAGGCATACTCCAGCAGCTTTCCGTCAAGCTTCTTTTCAAGCCTCCTTGAGAAACCGCCAATAGAGACAAGGGGATTTCTTATCTCATGGGCAACCTTTGCAGCCACCTCACCAAGGGCAGCCATCTTTTCAGCCATGGCGAGTTTTTCTCTCAACTTTTTCAGTTCACTGATATCCCTGACAATATGAACAGTTCCCATAAAATTGCCTGAAGAGTCAAAAAGCGGAGATGTGGAAGTCAAAAAAGTCCCCCCCCTGTAAGTGTCTTCGAGTTCCTCAATATAGGCCTTCTGTGTCTTCACTGTCTTGTGATGGGGACATTTATCATACGGTTCGTCCATGCCATGGAATATCTCGTAACACTTGCGTCCCACAATCTCCTTCTTCTCCCTGCCTATCTTCTCAACAACAGCCCTGTTTATATTTCTGATCGTATAATCCTCTGTGGTTATATAAAGCAGGTCGGATATGGATTCAAATATATTCTCAAGTTCAGACTCCGCCAACTTTACTTTCTCAAAGAGCCTTGCGCTCTCTATGGCAGATGCAATCTGGTCTGAAAACCCGGAAAGGAATCTCATATCCTCATCAGTAACGGGTTTACGGTTAAAGTAATTGTCCACCCACAACACCCCTATGACCTTGTTCCTTGCAATGAGCGGAACAACAGCGTAAGCCTCTGTACCAAGCAGTTGAATAACAGCAGGATCAGCAAGGTCGTCGTGCTTGACATCATGTATATTAAAGCTCTTCCTCTCCCTGACGGCACGTGACAGAGCCGTATCATCCTTGAGGTCAACCTCGATCCCGGTACTCAATCTGTCAAGGAAGGAGTCCTTTCTCAGGGGCCCCTCCTCTATGTCTCTCAGTATCTCCGGCAGGCTCTTCTTCTCAATTGAAAGCCTCTCCCATATCTGCCAGGCCTCTTCAGGAGTTGCGGGACCAACACCCATTGTCCCCCTGAGCACGGACTTCTCTTCATCCAGCAAAAAGAGGATGGCCCGGTTAAAGCCGAGACCGTCACTCATGGTCACAGCGGTCAAGACCATCCTGAGGAGTCTTTCGAGCTCAAGTGTCCCTCTCATGGCCGAACTTATAAAGAAGAGCCTTGAGAGCTCCTGATTTCTCCTGATAAGCTCTTTTTCAACTTTTTTCTTTTCAGATATATCCCTGGATATACCGCTTATTCCTATAACCTCTCCTGAGGCATCCTTGATTGGTGAAAGGGTAAGGCTTACCTCGATCATGGCGCCGTCTCTCTTCTTACGCAGTGTCTCTATATTTTTTATTGTTTCGCCCTGCTTGATTCTCTCTATGTACTGCATCTCCGTCTCAAGGAGAAAATCAGGGATAAAGGGAAGAAAAGACCCGATCGCTTCCTCCTCAGTAAAACCGTATATCCTTTCCGCTCCCCTGTTCCAGGAAGTAACGACCCCCTTAAGGTCCGTAGTCACAATGGCGTCAGCAGAGTTATCTATCAGGCTCTCCAGATACTCCTTTGTCTGTGCTACTTCCTTGTAGAGGGCAAGTATCTCCTCCTGGTACAGCACCCTATCGGTAATATCCTGGATCAGGACAACCGCCTCAACCACATTACCCTCTTCATCCTTTATAGGATAGGAACTCAATTCAGCATAATTCGCCCCCTTGGATTGGGTAATAATATTTATATCGCCGGTCTCAAAGGTGAGTTTTGCTGCACAATGTGGACATATTCCCCCTTTTTCATGAAATATCTCCAGGGCACTTCTGCCCACTACTTCATCAGACTGCATATGAAGAAACTCTTCCACAAAACGGTTGATGGAGAGGAGCGTGTAACTTCTGTCAAGGGTGACTATACCACCCTGAACACTCTCAAAGAGGATATCCAGCCTCTTCTTTGCCTCCAGCGCTTCCTGTTCCTTCTCTTTTTCCTTCTCAAATATCCTGGCCTTTTCAATGGCAAGGGATATAAGGGAGGCAATGCCTTCCGTAGTCCTGAGGTCGTCAAGGTTAAAGGTTATTATCTCCCCCTCCGGCCCTTTCTTGTCATATAACCCGATTGTTCCTATAACTTCATTACCTATCTTCAGGGGAACACAGACCACTGATTTTGCCTCAAGCAGCGGCACCCTTGTATCTTCCGGCATCTCTGCTACGTTCTCAACAAGCATGGACTTGCCGGAGCTTGACACCTTTCCGGCAATCCCCTCTCCAATTTCCGTATCCATCCCCTTTATAAAATCCCGCGGAACACCATAATGGGCCTTTATCTTCAGGGCATGGTCCTCCTGAAGTCTTATAATGCAGCCCTTTGCATTGAGAAGACGTGTCACTTCAATCACAACCCTGTTTAAAAGATCTTCAAGGTCAAGTAGCGTTGTAAGTTCCCTGGACAGCTCATAAAGAACGGTTATCTTGTTAAGCTGGTCCATGGCAGAGACATAGAGTTCCGCATTTCTGACTATGGTACCTATTGTATTTGAGAGAATATTTGCTATGTTCAGCTCATTCTCTGTAAACTTCCTTACGGCCTCAACACCGATAAAAAAGAGTCCCAGGCAGCGGCCCTCCCTTATAATCGGAAAGAGGATGAGTGAGCCCAAACTACGCTTTATAAAGGCGACTTCCCTCTCTGTCGGCATCTCCTTATACACAGGCTCTCTCGTATCAAGTATCTTTCTGCACAGCTCCCCACTGTCCACAGTAAAGCTCCTCTCAAAGATGTCCGCATCCCTGTTTAAAGCCTGGAGAGTAAATACCTGTCCCTCCACATTCAGGAGATACACACCCACATAATCAAGACCTTTCCAGTCAGCCACGGTCTCGGTTATCAGTTTCAGGGATTCCTTCAGCTCAAGTGTTGAGCTTGCAATACGGGTGACCTCAAAGAGCAGCTCCGTCTCTGAAAGTCTTTTCCTCAAGTTCTCCTCAGACTCTTTCAGTTTGCTCAAGACCTGCCCAAAGCGCCTCGCAATGATGCCGAACTCATCATTCCTCTCAACTCCCGTCATCGCATCTACCTGGCCTGAGATAATCTTCTCTGTAAAAAGAAGAAGCTCCTTGAAGGGTCTGCCTATGGATCGTGTGATAAGAAGCACAAGAAAAATTACTGAAAAAATCGTTATAAAAATAAGGACTGCAACATATAGCGTCAATCTCGCCTTTGATTCTTCCGTCTCCTTCACTGCTATGGTTACATTTTGCAAGGATTCAGTATGAAGCTCCTCCACAGAGGTCAATATATCCAGTTCCTGCTCTTCAATCTGCCCGACAAGGTGAAGAACAGCCTGATTTCCTTTTGGTCTTGAGTAAGAGAATATCTTTCTGGCTGTCCGGTTCAAGTCCTCGAATTTCGAGCCTACCTCCTTCAGCGCATCCCTGTCTGCAACATAATCCTGAAGGGCACCAAAGTCCTTATAAACCTTTGAGAGGCCATCCCTGTAAAGCCTTCTATATCTCCGCTCACCTGTAAAGGCCCAGCTCTTCACATAAGTGGAAAACTCCACAATGGACATCTTCAGTTCCTCATGCAACCTGTACTCCTCAGAGGTTTTTCTGAGCAAATCGAGGTTATTCGATATCCTGTCGAAGATAAACATGGTACCCCCGCCAAACATGGAGGCAATAAGGATAAAGACAAGCAGAAATATGGAGAGTTTTAATCTTATACTCATTTCAGCCGTTCCTTAAGGGCCTTTTTGTAAAGTTCAACGTATTCGGAGGCAAAGCGTCTCCATGAAAAATCCTTCTCCATTCCCCTCTTCATAAGCTTCTGCCATCTCCTGCTGAAGGAATAGAGTGTAAGCGCCCTTTTTATCGACTCAAGAAAGACGGCAAGGTTATAGTCATCAAAGAGAAACCCTGTTCCTGTGTCGTTAAGTGCATTATAGTCCTCTATGGTATCGGAAAGCCCCCCTGTATTCCTTGCAACAGGGACTGTCCCGTATCTGAGGGCTATCATCTGAACAAGTCCACATGGCTCGTATCTTGACGGCATCATCACCATGTCGGAACCTGCATATACCGAGTGGGCAAAGACCTCATCAAAGTCCAGTCTGATGTAAAGGTTTTCCCTCCCTTCCAGGGATATCGACAGCAGGCTCTCCTCAGCCTCTCTTGTACCCGTTCCAAGGAGTATTACACCACAGCCGTAGCCGATCAACTTATCCAGCCCCTCAATTATCAGCTCAACCCCTTTCTGCACACTGAGCCTGCCGACAAAAGCGAGCAGCGGCGCCCCCTTCTTCAACCTGATATTACATTGCTCCATAAGCTTTTCCTTGCATAAAGCCTTGCCCTTCAGGTCCTCTGCAGAATATCTGCTCTGTATAAGTTTATCAACCTCGGGAGACCACTCCCTGTAGTCTATCCCGTTCAGGATCCCGAAGAGATCAGCACTTCTCTTCTTCAGAATCCCGTCCAGACCAAAACCATACTCAGGCGTGGTAATCTCTTCAGCATATTTCCTGCTGACCGTACTCAGTATATCGGCATAAAGGATTCCAGCCTTCAGGAAATTCACTTTCCCGTAAAATTCTATACCTTCCGGATTGAAGACCTCCCGTCCCAGACCGGTTGCTGACAGATCCTCCGGTGAGAACAAGCCCTGATAACCGAGGTTATGGATGGTCAGCAAGGTCAGCGTATCCCTGAAAAAATCATCTCCGCTATACTCTGTCCTCAGATAAAGGGGAACCAGAGAGGTCTGCCAGTCATTAAGGTGTATAATGTCCGGCCTGAAGTCAATTGCCTTGCATACCTCTATGACTGCCTTGCAGAAGTAAGAAAACCTCAGGGCATTGTCCGCAAAGTCACCCGTCTTGTCACCATAAAGGCCTTCCCTTCCATACAACTCGTCACATCCTATAAAAATAGCCTTGTTATGGGTGTATATCCTCCCTGAATAATACCTCCTGTTCAGAAAAATTCTTAGCTCAATACCTGTATCCGTCAGCTCAAAATCCCTGCTTATATTGCTGTAAAGAGGCAGAATAAGCCTCGCATCAATATTCATGACATTGAGCTCTTTGAAAAGAACGCCGGCTACATCTGCAAGCCCCCCGGTTTTACAATACGGGATAGCCTCGCTCGACGCTATCAAAACCCTCATAACTGGGCTTCCCGCATATACCTGGCGGCTTCCTCAGGCGGAGTCGGATTCATATAAAACCCTGACCCCCATTCAAACCCCGCTATCTTGGTCAGTTTCGGCATAACCTCAATATGCCAATGATAATATTCATTGGTTTCATCGGTAAAGGGTGAGGTATGGATCATGAAATTATACGGCGGGACATCAAGCAGCTTATCGAGTTGCTGAAGGACCCGCTGGAGTATCTCTGCAAGCAGGGCAAAACTCTTTCCATGAGGCTGGAATGCAGATTCGTGCTCCTTTGGCAGTATCCAGGTCTCAAAAGGTGCACGCGGTGCAAAGGGAGCTATGGCAAGATAATGCTCATTTTCGTAAACCACCCTTCTGCCATCCCCGATCTCCTGATCAACGACATCACAAAATATGCACCTCTCTTTCATATCATAATAATGCCTTGATGAAGTTATCTCTTCCTTGACTATCTTGGGCACAATCGGAAGTGCTATCAACTGGCTGTGCGTATGTTCAAGAGACGCCCCGGCAGCCTCTCCCTCGTTCTTGAAAACAAGGACATATTTCAACCTCGGGTCTTTTTTAAGGTCATTGATCCTCAGGTCATACGCCCACAGGACATCCTCAACAGCCTTCTGAGGCATGGTGGCAAGGGAACTCATATGGTCCGATGTCTCAATAATTACCTCGTGAGCACCTACCCCGTTCATCTTGTCAAACAGGCCCTCTCCTGTCTTGTCAAGTTCGCCATGAATCTGCAGGGCGGGGAACTTGTTAGGCACAACCCTGAGTGTCCATTCCGCTGCATCGGATCGTTGGTCCTCCTGGGCCCTGAAGGCCGTTATCTCTTCTGGTGTGGTGTATTCGTTACCAGGACAAAAGGGACAGAATCCTGCAATCTTCCTTTTTTGCGATGGAGAAGCAAAATCAGAGGGTCTTTTCCCTCTCTCCACCGATATAATGACCCATCTTCCAACAATCGGGTCCTTCCTCAACTCGGGCATACCATACCTCCTTAAGTATATAAAGTCATTGCTCTTATAACCTGCTAAAAAGTTTCCGGCCTATAGTCTCCTATTTTACCAAAAAGCAGAGGATAAATGAGACGTTACGTTTGCAATACAGAATAACCCTGATCCGGTGGCAATATTTTATTTCTGGCAAAAGAAGAACCATTTAGGTTACAATAAAAACAGTATGAAAAAGGGGTACATGAAGGGGCACATGGATGAAAATATTTAAGCTCTTAATTATTATATCATTTTTACTCATTCCTTCTTATGCCTTTGCCTGGGGACCACTCACACACATCTACCTTGGAAGCGAAATACTTTCTCTTGCTTCAATTCTTCCCGCCGGATTATATGAGCTTCTGCGTCGCTACAAAGAGGACTTTCTCTATGGAAATCTGATGGCAGACATAATCCTTGGTAAAAAATTCCTTCCCTACAACAGGAACTCTCATAGCTGGGATGTTGCCTTTGAGCTCATGGATGCAGTAGAGACACAACAGCAGAAGGCCTTTGTTTATGGATATATAAGTCATCTTGCAGCTGATACCGTAGCACATGAGAAACTTACCTCCGGAAAGAGGCATATCGGACATACTGTCTTTGAACTGAAGTCCGACAGTCTTGTGGGAAGAAAATACTGGTTCAGGGCCGTTTCCATAAACAGGAAGGTACGAAGGAGAAACGACACTTTCCTCGAATCAACACTCGAAAGCCCCTTCCTCTCTGTAAGGACCAACAAGAGGATATATCAGGGGATGGTACTCCTTACCTATCTCACCCCAAAAAAAATGAATACTTTTATAGACAACAATCTTTTCTTGCAGGACATGCCGAACTCCAAAAAGATAAAGGGCCTCCATAAGGACTCACTTGAGCGGATACTCGATATACTCACAAAGGGTGAGTGTTCGGATGTTATCGGAAAAGACCCTGTATCCCACATGGAGACCCGGGGCATAGGGAAACTCCTTAAGGGACTCTACGATGTCAACACCCCTGGACACGGAAAAGAGTAATTTCTTCAGATGAGAGACCTCCTTGGCAGAGAAGAGGCTGTCACAGTTGAAAAGGCCCTCTCTCTCCTTCTTGAACAAAAGCTGCAGATTCCCTCCACTGAAAATGCAGGCATAGAGAATGCCTATGGAAGGGTACTGTCAACAGATGTAATCTCACCTGAAAACCTCCCCGGCTTCAACCGCTCCACAATGGATGGATACGCCGTCAACTCAACAGACACCTTTGGGGCATCAGACAGTATGCCTGCATATCTGACAGTGACAGGCGAGGTACATATGGGGACAAAACCCGATCTTTCCCTTACCCGGGGTGCGGTAGCCGTTATACCTACAGGGGGAATGCTCCCTGACGGAGCAGATGCCGTTGTGATGTATGAACACACAAACAGGGTTGGTGAAGACATGCTGGAAGTTATGAAGGCAGTTGCACCAAATGAGAATGTCATCCTTGCTGATGAGGACGTTAAAGAGGGGGAGGTCATCCTGAGGGCCGGACAGAGGCTCAGACCCCAGGATATTGGAGCACTTGCAGGTCTTGGCATACTTAATATAGATGTCTTTAAAAAACCTGTTGTCGCCATCATCTCTACCGGAGATGAGGTCGTGCCGCCCGGCAAACCCCTTGCTGCCGGAGAGGTACGGGATATCAACTCCTATAACCTTACAGGCCTGATCATACGCAGCGGCGGCATCCCCCTTAAAAAGGGAATAATCAGCGATGACTTTGACCTGCTCCGGGCAACGGTCATGGAAAGCATGCAGGAGGCGCAGATGGTACTGATCTCCGGTGGCAGCTCAGTGGGTACCCGTGATTACACCTCAAGAGTAATTGATGAACTCGGGCATCCGGGCATCCTCTTTCACGGAGTAAGCATAAAACCCGGAAAACCTCTGATTGGGGGCATGGTCAACGGGATACCATTCTTTGGACTACCGGGACACCCTGCTGCCGTCAGTGTCTGCTTTGAGACATTTATAGAACCTCTTCTGAAAAAGATTTCAGGTGAGAAGAGAAAAGAAAACCGTGTGCCTTCAGGCAGGACTGTTAAGGCATTTTTTAGCAGGAACCTCTCCTCTTCAACCGGCAGGGAGGACCATATCAGGGTGGCCCTTGAGTTACGGGATAACGGCCTCTGGGCCAGACCGATCCTTGGCAAGTCGGGACTCATCAGAACCCTTGTGGATGCAGACGGCACTGTAATAATTCCACTTAATAAAAACGGTATATACGAAGGAGAAACAGTTGAGGTAAACCTCTTCAGCGAGTGTCCGGGATGAGGGGATGTTCCGTCTTCCTTATCCATATCTCATTGTCATCTATCTTCCTGTAGAAGGTAAAGTAGTTTCGTATGTATTTTGCAATCACCGGTAATCTCTCCTCATTGGAAAACCCGTCAAACCTGCTTGCCCAGTGACTGTTCCTGTAAAGAACAAACTTCACATTATTCTTCTCAAGGCCTTTAACCACTTCATTTTGATAGAAATACGGTATGGCAAATATTATTACAGGAAACCGGCTTGGAGACGGCCTGTCAATAAAATAATACCAGCTTGCCTCGGCCGTCATTGTAAAGAACGATTCATCAGGGGCTAAATTATTCCGCAAAAACGAAATGGTAGCCTTGTAATTATCAGGGATGATTTCAGAATCCTTCACGCCGAGCGGAAAGTTCTCCTTGATCAGGTCCCCCCTGTATATTTGATAGATACCTGAGGAGAAAATCACCGCAACTACAGCGGCAAGTAAATAGGTGTATGTTTTCGTAAAGACATATCCACGAAGGAATTTATGACTGTAGTGTTTAATGACAATATAAATAGAAAGGATATAAGTTACAGGAATGCTGTAAGCAACATGGGGCCAGTCTGAACGGCCCAGGGCAGACCTGAACAGGAAGAGAGAGACTATCAACATTGAAAACTCTACAAGGTATTTTTCCATAAAGCTCCTGACTGAAAACCTCAGTCTCCCGTTATTGAGATGGAGTTCCTGCATGAATTTAAACGCAACCCAGAACGTATTCGCTGCTATAATGACAGAGACTGAAAAAAACAGTTTATCGAAAACAGGATAAACCTTACCGCTCATCAATCCCTTGTACCTCGGCATCGTCAGGAAGACATATTTGAAGAAGTCGGTAAGACCTCCCCAAAGAAGAAATCCCACCAGGAATACTGCTGACAGCAGGCCCAGAAATGAAGAAAACAGGAAATACCTGCGAAGGTTGACTTTATAAAAATATAAAAAATAGAGCACCGGAAAGAGGATCAGGTAGGCTGCAAACAGAAAGACCCCCCTGTCCACTGAGTAACTAAAAGATGCCAAAGGGATGAATGAAAACAGGAAACCTGCCACGAAAATTTTTTTTACGCTGAAAGCCTGTGCCTTGCCAATGTCCTGCAGTATTACAATAGTAATCAGGAATAGAAATACAGTTATATCCCTTGCCTTGATAAAGACCAGGGGAAGAAGGTGAAACATCGAGGAACTATGCAGCAAGGCCAATATAGTAACCGCAGTAAATGAATACAGGTGTCTTCCACGATAGAGCTGGAGCATGAAGATGGATAATAAGACGAATGTCAATATCTTTATAATCGACTCGAGCGTCCTTACCGAACCGATGGATTTACCAAACAGGCGAAAGGCTATTACTGAACGGAGGGGATTCTCATAAAGACCATGGAGAAATATAAAATCCTTATAAGGGGTCTGCCCTGCCATATAGGATACGGCAGGCCCGAGGGTTTCACCCTCATGAAATGAATCAAATTTTCCCGAGGCATGGAAAGTCGGGATATTAAGTGCCACAATTATCGAAAATACAATGAGAAGAATTGACAGGAGGGCCTTGAGCGGAGGCCGGAAATTATGCAGGGAACCGCCGGCAGGACTGGAGGACTCCGCAAAGATGATATCATTAAGCTTCCTTCTGCCCAAAAGATATGCTATGAAGAGCAGCAGCAACGGGGACAACAGAAAGACTGCAAACCGCACTACATCGTTAGAGGGATTATACTGTATCTCAGTAAGTTTTCCCTTGACACCCCAAGGGTTTTGAAAGGGCAGCTCAATCCTGTTCCAGAGTAAAAGTCCAATGGCAATACCCGCAAAAAAAAGGACAAACAGAACTGAATATTTTATAACACTTTTTCGTTTCATCCACTCCCGTATAACTGCATCCGCTTTTTCAGTATACTCAAATCAGTCACAAAAAAGGGGGTCTATAGATTATATAGACCCCCCTTTATACCAGCATATGTCTTAAACATACATCTATCTAAACCTCTGCAACCGCCTGTTCAACCTCTTTCAGCCACAGCAGCCTTGAGCTGTTTATCATTGTCGTATTCATGGCCTCAATAAGTTCTTCGGGGTTAAAGGCAAGGTCTTCTCTCCTGCTGAAGGTCACGGGTCTTACCCCTGTACTGACTGCCTTCTTCTCCTTTTTTACGTCAGCAGTCCTTGCCGTCTTCAGGTCAATGTTCATCTTTTTTGCAATGCCTTTAAGTATCTCCCTGTGAGCCCTGGCCTCTCCAAAAGGCTCAATCGCCCTGTCAAGTGTCTTGAGCCTCCCCGTATAATCCACAATAGAGCCATCCGTCTCAAAAGACGTGGCTGCCGGAAGCACAAGGTCTGCCTCTTTTGCAAGCCCGCTGAGATGTGAATGCTGCACAATCAGAAAATCCACTCCCGAAGGCCTCCCGACAGGCACTTCTCCAACGGCATAGAGAATCTTTTTTGCTCCGCCGGAAGTCATCCCCGTATATGTTGCACCAATGCCTTTGAGCCCCATAAGGAGCGTTCCCTTGGCATTGGCCTCAATCGGCACTGCCAGGGCATCACCCTTCAGGAGGGATATATTGGCAGAGGCCTCATACAGCAGGGGGGAAGAGAGGATTACAGGTGACTTTGCCACTGAGTACATCTCAGCCACCATTGTCATATCCTCACTCAACTCCGCTTCAGGTATCTCAAGCCCCTCAGGTGCCTTGAGCCCCAGCCCAGTCAATGCCTTTGCCAAACCTTCAAGCACAACGGCCTCATCGCCCTGGAGGGTCTTTATAGCTACGTCTGAAAGCTTTATCTGCCCTGAATTAATCACTACCAGCTTTGCCCCCCTTGAAACCATCTTTCTCAGGGTTGCATCAAGTGCTGGAAAGACCCTCTGCCACTGTGACGGATTGATGCCTGCAAGCAGCACGAGGTCTGCACCTTCCAGGTCAACCTCGTCTCCTAAAAGTGAAGGTGCGTCTGCATAGAGACTCACAGTGGAATCAATATCCTTTATTCCGGTTGTCCCGGCAAAGTTCCTTAAAGTAAGGACATCCTCGTTGAGGAGATTTCCGGTGGTCACAATCCCTGCATCAGAAGGACTCCTGAACAGATCAGCCGCTGTTGCATATGCCTCATCCCAGCTGACCGGCTTCAGTTCACCATCGATCCTCTTCAGGGGACTCATCACCCTGGTGTCTGCATTTATAAAATCAAAACCGAATCTCCCATAGGCACAGATATAATGCCCGGCCCTGCCGTCATCTGCTCCGGCATTCACCTTTGCCACGTCCTTGCCATGAACACTCACGACTGTATCACAGGCATTTCCGCAGGAGAGACATACAGAGTTGTACCTTTCATACTCCCACTCCCTGCCCTTGCGCCACCGGTCAGCCTCAAGGAGTGCGTTTACCGGACAGGCATCTACGCAACTGCCGCAGAAGGTGCAACCTCCTTCATGAAGGGGTTTGTCTTCTGCTGTGACCACTCTTGAGCCAACTCCACGGCCCTGGAAGTCAAGGACTGACGTTCCCTGCTCCTTGCATACCCTTACACAACGTCCGCAAAGGATACAGTAATCAGGGTCACGGTTGATGAACGGGTTTTTGTTATCAACCGGAAAACCGAACTTCTTTCTCGTAAATGATGATTCCTTTATCTCAAAGTCATAGGCATACTTCTGGAGCTCACACACCCCTGCCTTTGTACATGTCATGCAGTCAAGTGGATGCATTGAGAGGATCAGGTCAATGACGAACTTTCTGAGCTCCCTGATCTTTTCATTGTCGGTAACAACATCCATACCCGCTTTTGTCTTCATGATACATCCGGTGGTCATCCTGCCGCCAATCTCAACCATACACATCCTGCAGGCTCCAATACCCCTCATACCCTTGAGATAACAGAAGTTCGGTATATGAACACCCACGCCCTCAGCGGCGTCAATAAGATTCATACCTGCGGGAACTTTATACTCTGCACCGTTTATACTGATTTTAACCATCTTGCCCATACTCGGTCCTCCTTAAGTTATACTCTAAAATTTAAACTACCACCCTTATCCCAGGCCGCAGATTTTTGCTGATATACGAGATTATTTCATACCTCTATCTTTTCCGTCTCCCTGATATCCACAATCTCTATGGCATTGTCCTTACAGACTCTTATACACTCTCCGCACCTGGTGCACCTCTTCTCTGCAATCTCAAACGGCAGATACCCCAATCTGTAAGGAAGCTTTTTTTCTCCGATAATGGCAAAATCCTTGCAGGCCTCCAGACAGTCGCCACACATGGTGCACTTACGGGGGATAACCCTGTATACAAAGAGGGTATTGCACTCCCTGGCAGGACATGCACCCTCTGCATGAGCTGTGTACTCTTCAGACATCTCATCAAGTGTATCAATAAAAAACCTTGCTGTATCTTTCCCCTTCTTACACATCGAGGTATCAAGCATCTTCGGGGCAATATCGCCGATAACCCGGATATCCTCCTCAGTCCCCCTGCCCTCTGAAAGCCTTTTTAGCCTTATCTTCATCTCATAACTGCCCATCGGACATGGAAGACACCTTCCGCACATCGGACCATCTATAAACTCCTCAAGCAGTCTCAGACCCTTCCGGATAACACACTTCTGTTCCTCGATCTCCTCAAATATCTCTTTTAAATTTTTCTCTTTTGTTTCAGACATAATACCTCCGCTGTAACTGTTTAAGCCAATGCAAACCTCGCTCCTCACTTACAGTTTTTTTCATATCTTCCCTGCTTCTCCGGCAACCTTCTCTATCTTTACTGCATCAACCGGGCATGCGGTATAACAGGCCTTACACTTTGTACAGTATGCCTCATCAATAAAGAACTTGTCCTTCAGTTCCCTAACAGCACCAAATGCACATGCCTGCTTGCAGAGGCCGCAGAGGAAACATTCGGTATGATCTATTCTGTAGCGGCCAAGACCGTTACATGCCTTTGCCCTGCAGTAGTTACCATATATATGTTCTTCATACTCTTCCCTGAAATACCTCAGTGTACTCAACACCGGGTTGGAAGCACTCTGACCAAGACCGCAAAGTGAGCCCTCCTGAATAAGCCTGCCAAGTTCTTCAAGCCTCTCGATATCCCCGTGAGCGCCCTTGCCACTGACTATCCTCTCAAGGATTTCGAGCATCTGCGACGTACCAATCCTGCATGGCGGACATTTGCCGCAGGACTCTGATTGAGTAAAAGAAAGAAAATACCTTGCCATATCAACCATACAGGTATCCTCATCCACAACCACCATCCCGCCGGAACCCATCATGGAGCCAAGCTCCCTCAGGGAATCAAAGTCAACAGGGTTATCGAGATAACTCTCGGGTATGCAACCACCAGACGGGCCCCCGGTCTGTACGGCCTTGAATTTTTTATTTCCCATAATTCCGCCGCCGATCTCAAAGATTATCTCCCTGAGTGTGGTTCCCATCGGAACCTCGACAAGACCGGTATTCTTGACCTTGCCCGTCAGGGCAAAGACCTTTGTCCCGGGTGAGTTTTTGGTTCCTATCGAAAGGAACCAGTCAGCACCCTTCTCTATTATCGGGGGCACACAGACATAAGTCTCGATATTGTTGAGGTTGGTCGGATACCCCCACAAACCTCCGCCCGGCTCTGAAAGTCTCGGAGGTCTCGGCCTTGGGAATCCGCGCTCTCCCTCGATAGAGGCCACAAGGGCAGTTGATTCTCCACAGACAAAGGCACCTGCACCCTCACGTAAGTCAAGGTGAAAACTGAAATCAGTACCAAGTATATTATCACCAAGGAGGCCCAAATCTTCAGCCTGACCTATGGCTGTCTTCAGGTTCTTCACTGCAAGTGGATACTCATGACGGACGTAAATAAAACCAAACCCTGCATTAATTGCACGCGCACAGATCAGCATCCCCTCTATAAGGCTATGGGGGTCACCCTCCATGATGGCCCTGTCCATAAACGCCCCGGGATCACCCTCATCTCCATTGGCAACCACAAATTTTATATCTCCTGGGGCCTTTACAGTATGCCGCCACTTCTTTCCGGCAGGGAACCCTGCGCCACCACGTCCGCGCAGATTTGCCTTGTCCACCTCATCAAGGATCGTTTCAGGCGTCATGCCGGTAAGTGCCTTTTCAAGTGCGGAATAGCCACCAACGGCTATATAGTGGTCTATATTGTTGGGATCAACAACTCCGTTGTATTTTAGTGCAATCCTGTACTGTTTTTTGTAGAAAGGCAACTCGTCTGCCATCTCATAGGGCTCATGAAGGATCGAATCCCTGTAAAGTAGATGCCTTACCGGAAAGCCCGCTGCAAGTGTATTTGTGACAATTTCCTGTGCATCCCCGGCCCTGACCCTCTGATAGAAATAACCAGTTGGCTCAACCTTCATGAGTGGACCCTTCTGACAGAGTCCCTGACAACCTGTCTTGACAATATCTACATCGATTCCCTTGTCCGCAGCGCTCTTCTCAAGATTATCAACTACCTTCCTTGCACCTGAGGCCATACAGGCTGTACCTGTACAGACCCTTATCCGCTCCTTGTCTTCCTTAAATGTCTCATCCTTGAGCAGGAGTCTCAGATTCTTCAGGTCTTCTATATTTTTCAGTCTTGCCATATCACTCCTCACCGGGTTTGTTTGTAATTCCTTTTCATTTTAGTGAAAAGCCAATCCTCATCACTTTACTCTTCCTCTATCATCTTTATAAGCTCATCAACCTTCTTTGGTCCGATCTCGCCCACAACATCATCATTCACCGTAGCGACCGGGGCGAGTCCGCAACAGCCAACGCACCCGACTGTCTCGAGCGTCATTGCAAGGTCTTCCGTGGTCTCGCCAACACCAACATTAAACTCCTTTTCAAGGACCTCAAGCACCTTTCCGGCACCACGGACATGACAGGCAGTCCCCATACAGACCCTCACAATCTTGCGGCCCCTTGGCGTGAAATGAAACTGACCATAAAAACTTGCCACGCTGTAAATCTCTGCCAGGGGCAGACCAAGCTTTCTGGAAAGCCTCTCAAGGGCCTCTCCGGGAAGAAACCCGTAATCCTCCTGTATCCTGTGGAGAATGGGTATCAACAACCCCTTTTTCCTGTCATGCTCACATATTACCCGTCCAACCTTTCCAATCTCACTTTCAATGTCAAGACCTTCTATGTCCATAGTATCCCCCGAATTTAATAATGTTGAATGCCAAAACCTGCATCTCGAATCTCGAATCTCGAATTATTTCACCCCTTCATGCGGTCTTGCTGCCGCCTCAAGCTTGCGCCTGTCTGCCATGGTCATCAGTTTTCTCTCGGTACCGAATCTGCCCGGCTCGTATTTTCTGAGTTTCAGTCCATCACGTTTCCTGTCTATGGCCTCGAGTGACTTCTTCAGTATCTCTTCAGGGTCCGGGATAAAGTCAAACTTTCCGCCAAACCTCTCTTCCCACTGTTTTGTCATTATCTCCTTCACCTGACTGCTTGCCTCAACAGGACTCTCCGAACCAAAGATAACATGCATACCTGAAGCAACAAAGTAACATCCGATTGCAAGGGCCTTCTCACTCATCCATTCCGGAGCGATACCGACTGCCGGCAGGCTGGAAATATCATCGCCAAGCCCTCCTTCCTCAACCATCTGAGTTACAACAGTAAGAATCCTTGAATTGTCTACACACGAACCAAGGTGCAGTATCGGCGGCACCCCTATAGCCTCACAGACCTCCCTGAGTCCAGGCCCCGCCATCTCAAGGGCTGTCTCAGGCGTCATATAGCCTGCCTTGGCACATGCCGCAGCACCACAACCTGTAGAGACAACGAGCACATCATTCCTTATAAATTCCCTTGCAAGGTAATCATGAACACTGTCCTGGATAATACGCGGGTTGTTGCAGCCGACTATCCCCACGACCCCCCTGATCCTCCCGGCCATGACGGCATCGTTCAGGGGCCTGAATGACGCCCTGAACCTCCCGCCCTGCATATATTCTATATACTCATGTGAAAA
>BDTQ01000161.1 GCA_002898135.1 bacterium BMS3Bbin07 | reverse complement strand
CAGGTCTTCTTTAAGCCTATTTGTTTCCAAGTTGTTCAAGTACCAACTCCAGCAGGATTCGGGGGCTGAAAGGTTTTGTTATATAGCGGTCAACTCCGCACTCGATTCCCAACTTTTCATCATCCTCCTGCCCTTTTGCCGTTAACTTGAACACCGGTATACTTGCAAGCTCAGGGTCGGTCTTTATTGTTTTGCAGATGCTTATTCCACTGATCTCCGGCATCATCCAGTCAAGGATGATCAGGTCAGGCATCTCCCTGCGTATTACATCGACAGCGTTTTTGCTCTCCCTGAGAGTAACAACCTCGATCCCTCCTCGTTGCAACTTGTCCTCTATCATCATCAATATAAAGGGTTCATCATCAATTACCATTACTTTAGGCATCTTTTAATCTCCTGTAAGGCAGGGTGACAATAACGCTTGTTCCTTTTTTTAATCTGCTCCTGATATCGATGTTTCCGTGGTGTATCCTTACAATCTCTTTACAAAGGGCAAGCCCGAGTCCGGTACCTTTGGTCCTTTCTCCGTGTGCTCCCCTGTAGAAGTGTTTACTCAGGTTTGCAATGTCATTCTCTGGAATGCCCCATCCCGTGTCAGACACTTCCAGTATAACATATTCACCGGAATATCTTACTCTCAGATTTATGTAACAGCCAGGGTCAGAGTACTTGATGGCATTGTCAAGGAGATTGAGAAGGAGTTGTCTTAGTTTTTCCCTGTCACCATAAAACCCTTTTATGTCAGGGTCTACCTCGGTCAAGAGGGAAATGTTCTTGTTTGCGACAGGGGTATTAAGAACTCTCTTTAAGGATTCAACAATTTCTGAAAAATCAATATTACTGAATCTTATGCGTTCTTTACCGCTTTCGATTTTTGAAATACTCAGCAGGTCTGAAACCATTTCAGTGAGTCTCATCCCCTCTTCATAAATGGTCGAAAGATATTCCCGGGCTTTCGCACCTGCAATCTCTCCATCCATGAGCATTTCAGTTAATCCGACAATTGCCGACAGGGGAGTCCTGAACTCATGGGAGACGGAACGAATAATGTCTGTCTTCATCCTGTCTATCTCTTTTTCTCTGGTAATATCCCTGAAGACCTGAACTGCCCCGTAAATCCTGTTGGCAGAATCCATGAGAGGAAGTGAGCTTACCTGAATTACATTTCCTTTCCCTTTTTCCGGTATAAACTCTGCTGATGCCTTCTCTCCTTTGAGAGACTTTACTATAGGGCAGGCATTCCCTTCTATGGGCTCACTGAAAATCTCTGTGTAGTCCCTTCCAACAAGATTGGCGGCAGGTATCCCCAATATCCTTTCAGCAGAACGGTTCACTGATATAATCACTCCATTGGTATCTACAGTGCAGACACCTTCAGACATGGTATTCAGAATAGCTTCAGCCAGACCACGGTCAATTCTCCTCTTTTCATAAATCTGGCTCCTCTCAAGGGCTACTCCGAAGATGCTTGAAGTGATGCGGAGAAAATGTATTTCATCATCACGATACTCCCGTGACGTCCTGGCCATGGCTGTAAAGACTCCAAGGACATTTCCTCCAACTACTACAGGCATTGACAGTACCGACCTGAATCCTAGGCTTTTGAGGTCTTCTGTAAAAAGGAAACGCTCATCAGTATTTATGTCATAAACACTTGTGTGTGTGCCTTTGGCAGCAGCATAAGTCTCTGTTGATGGTACATCCATTTTAAGTGTGGCTGTTTGTGGTTGCATCCCGTCAAAATATCTGAGGGCAAGTGAGTTGTTGTCTCTTTTTTCCCAGAAGAATATCGCATCAGAGGCGAGAAACTCCTTTATCAGAGAGGATGTGCAATGGATGACCTCATCCATATCTCTTGCAGCTGTGAGTTTCGAGGATAACTCAAGGACGTCCCGCTGTTCCTGAAAACGGCGGTTTTTCTGAGTCTCAAACATCTCTTTCATCTTTTCGTAAAACCTGATATTTTCAAGGGCCAGTCCGGTCATCTCACCAACCGCTCTCAACAGCCGCTCCTCTTCCATGGTAAAGAAGTGCTCTTTGGACTTAAAGAGGCAATAGACACCAAGCACATGGTCTTTACCTTTTACAGGGATGCAACAGTAACCCTTTATGCCCGTATCTTTAAATGCAGATATGGATATTCTGCTGTCAGAACTCAGGTCTGAGGATGTCATTACCTCACCTGTTACAGCGACTCTTCCAGGGATATCATCACCAAGTTTTATCCTGACAGCGGTTGAAGTGCATTGCTCAGCGATTCCCCTGTGGCAGGAACATACAAGCGTACGGGTCTTCTCGTCGAGAATGAATATGCAACCGCCGTTCATATTGAGAGCCCCTATGAGTCTGTCGAGCACATTCGAGAAAATCTCCTCCGCCTTTAGGGATTGATTTATAATAGAGGCGATGGAATTCAGGAGGACGAGTTCCCTGTTTCTCCTGTTAATCTCATCCATGTGCTTCACACGTTCCGTTACGTCTCTCATGATTTCGAGTGCCTCAACGACCTTGCCTTCAGAATTCCTGACAGGAGAGGCTATGACTTCTACATAACACTTGCTTCCCCCCTCGTCATAATGTTCATGGATGGTTCTCCAGGTTCCACCATTGGTAAAGACCCCCTGAATAGGACAGTCCTCACCTTCCATCCAGCAGGGTCTGGAAGAATTGTGAGTGATTTCATGACATTTTTTTTCGGTAATGTTATTTCCATACCTGGTGAGGGCAGCAACATTGGCCTTCAGTATCCTGTAATCGTTATTGATAATCAGTATCGAGTCTTCAATACTATTCATTATCGTTTCGAGGTAGTCTCTTGATTCCTTAAGTTCTTTTACCAGTTTGGTTTGTTCCCTGAAGTCCTTTATAATTCCTATCTTGCCGACAACCTCACCATCCCTGATTATGGGAGCGCCGGTTATAAGTACGGGTATCTGAGAGCCATTTTTGGCAATAATGTTAATCTCATAAATGGAATGCTCTCCCTTGTGTCTCTTCAGGCCGAGTTCCTTTTTCATTATCATTGCATTTTCCGTGTCGAGAAAATCATATATTGATGATCCGATCACCTGATTGCGCTCATAACCGAAC
Organism: bacterium BMS3Bbin07; assembly: GCA_002898135.1. Taxonomy (GTDB): domain Bacteria; phylum Nitrospirota; class Thermodesulfovibrionia; order Thermodesulfovibrionales; family JdFR-85; genus BMS3Bbin07. Next base: position 568 of record BDTQ01000161.1, on the reverse strand, counting down.
ATCTTTGTAAAGGCCGGGTTTATGTCAACTATTATATCGTTTAAATCGACCACCCACAGTGCATCCATCATTGTCTTGACATAGGTATCCTTGTTCTGTAATTCTTCTGTCTTGGCCCGGAGATTGGTTAACATTTCATTGAATATCGTTGTGACCTCGCCGAGTTCATCCGCTGAATAGACAGGTATTTTTACGTCAAGATTTCCCCCCTTTACATCTTCTGCACCGTCATAAAGGGCCTTGATGGGTTTAAGAAACCTCCTTGAAGAAAAGATGGAGAGTATAAAGGCAAGAAAAAAGGCATAAAAGGAGATGCTCATAAGGTGCGTGAATATCTCTTTAAAGAATTCATCCTGAATAGCACGGGTATCCTTGAGCTTGCCTTTCTCTACAAGAACCTCTATATTTGTAAACATCCCTTTCAGGTCTTTACGCAAAGAAAAGGAAAGGGGCAGTATAAGGGCAATTGAGAAGATGAGGAAGTTTATAAGGAATCTATATATGAGCTTTGTCTTGAACATTATATTAAGTAGAAGAGGAGGAACTGGGCTATTAAAATGATAATAAT
>BDTQ01000160.1 GCA_002898135.1 bacterium BMS3Bbin07 | reverse complement strand
CTCCGTATGGTTTTGCGTCAATATACCGGTTAATCTCCCTGACAAGCTCATACATATATCCGAGGGCAAGGGCTGTATTGAAGTCATCATCCAGCGCCTCCTCAAACCTTGCCCCGAACTTCCGGAGCATCTCCTGCAGATATCCCTCCTCCGGAGTAGTCTTTACCTTCTGCGGCATCCTGTCAAGGTAGGTCTCCACCCTCATAATCGTAGAATAGAACCTGTTGATCGAGACCTCTGCATCAAGAAGCTGTTCCTCTGAAAACTCTATCGGGCTCCTGTAATGGGTTGAGAGGATAAAGGCCCTTATAACCTCGGGGTCGAATCTCTCCAGAATCTCTCTTATGGTAAAGAAGTTGCCCAGGGATTTGGACATCTTCTCTTTGGATATCGTTATGAACCCGTTATGAAGCCAGTATCTGACAAAGGGTTTTTCGGTGCAGGCCTCGGACTGGGCGATCTCGTTCTCGTGGTGAGGAAATATCAGGTCAGCCCCGCCACCATGGATATCAAAGGTCTCACCAAGGTGTTTTATGCTCATTGCCGAGCACTCTATATGCCAGCCCGGCCTTCCCGGCCCCCAGGGGCTGTCCCATGCAGGCTCACCCTCCTTGGCTGCCTTCCACAGTGCAAAATCGAGCGGGTTTCTCTTCCTTTCATCCACCTCAACCCTGGCCCCGGCAACCAGCTCATCCATTGACCTCTTGGATAGCTTGCCGTATCCGGGAAACCTGTTGACCTCAAAATATACATCGCCATCAACCTCATAGGCATATCCCTTCTCTATAAGGGTCCTGACCATCTCTATTATCTCCGGAATATGTTCGGTTGCCCTCGGCTCAACATCCGCCCTCTCCACACCAAGGGCATCCATATCCCTGTAATACTCCTCTGTATATTTACTTACCACCTCATTCCAGGGGATTCCCTCTTCCTGTGCACGCCGGATAATCTTGTCGTCAATATCAGTAAAGTTCCTGACATACCTGACATTAAAATCCTTATACCTGAAGTAGCGTCTCATAACATCAAAGACTATAGCGCTTCTTGCGTGTCCTATATGGCAGTAATCATAGACCGTCACGCCACAAACGTATATTTTAACCTTGCCAGGTTCAAGGGGAACAAACTCCTCCTTCTTCCCTGAGAGGGTATTATAAACTCTCATCCTTCCTCCCTTACCTTCAAGTTGCTCTATCCTCTTCTCAATATGACCTATGTAGCTCTCAAGCTCCCTGAACCTCTCTTCCACAGGGTCCGGCATATGTACGTGATCAAGCACCTCTTCCACACCGTGATCAGTAACCCTCATTACCTTCTTCTTTATAACCTTGCCGGGAACCCCGACAACGATGGAGTCGTCAGGGACCTCGTTCAGAACCACGGCATTGGCCCCTATCTTAGCATAATCGCCTATCCTGATGGCACCGAGTACCTTTGCCCCAGCCCCCACCACCACCCGTTTTCCGAGTGTGGGATGGCGCTTGCCTTTCTCCTTTCCTGTCCCCCCGAGTGTAACACCCTGATACAGGAGGCAGTCCTCACCAATCTCTGCCGTCTCCCCTATCACGACCCCCATCCCATGGTCTATAAAAAACCCCGCACCTATCCTTGCCCCCGGGTGTATCTCAATCCCGGTCATCAGCCTGACAATATTGGATACAAGCCTGGGCAGGACGGGAATCTTTTTCTGCCACAATATATGGTTTATTCTGTGGAAAAAGATTGCATGAAACCCGGAATAGCTGAGCATGACATCCAGCCTGCTGCTTGCTGCAGGGTCCCTCTCAAAGACCGCCTGAAAATCTCTCTTTATATCATTTAAAAAACCCATCTTTATATTTTAGTCATTGACACGTCAACAAGGCAATCTTTCGGAGTTTATCGAGGCTCCCGGGAATTTACCGAGGTTCCCAGACCTTGCCCTTGTCAATAATATGCACAACACGCCATCCCCTCTCCTTCAGCTCACGTGCTATCCAGCGCCTGTGGCACTTCCAGGGAAACCTCTCGGCACATACAATTACAGAGACCTTCCTCCTCGCTATCTCCTCCAGCCCCTCAATCCCCTTTCTGAATGCCTCTGTCCGTGTATATTCAGGATAGCCTCCCTTTCTGAACCCGCCAAGTTCATCACCGAAGAAATGATACTCAATACCGTTTTCCCCTGTTAATCTCTCCAGATAATCCCTGTTGAATGAAGGGACCTTGCTCTTTGGAAACCGTCTGACATCAATAAATGCCTCTATTCCATAGCTGTTCAGAATCTCCACAAAATCCTCTTCAGTCCTCCTGCCGGTCCCAAGGGTATAGATCGTCATTCGCTGCTCCTCTTCACATCCTTCTTAAAGAACGATTCCGGACAAGCCGGAATGACAGATAGAAAAATTGAGTTTATACACAGACTTTATTTAGAGAGGATAGACCTTCAGTAAAATCATGCACTTAGCCAGCAAATAATCTCCGTATTTATATGCTGGTTTAATAATAAAATCCTCAGCAGACCCTTTTTATGTTGTTCATCACATACTTCCTGTCTCCAGTCCCTTCACACACCCCCTGCCCCCTCTTTTTAGAGGGGAGTTACACCCTCCTTGTTTTCTCAAGACTGTTTTTTTACTATCTTGCTCACCGCCCCTTACCTCGTTCCGTTCCTCCTGGTGAGGCCGGGAATGTCAAAGAGTTTCCCCTCTATCAAGAGGGGATTAAGGGGTGTGTTCCTCTTCTTTTTTTCCTTCTACTAACACGGCATCTTTTCAGAAGAACTTGTTCGTCAAAATCAACCACTTAACCAGTAAAAAAACTCTGTCTTTATATGCCGGGTTACTAACATTTTTCCAACCTGCAAACTGCATTAATCCTGCCTTGTCAGGTGAACCGGCAGCCATTATGGCTTCAGTTTTTCTCTATAACCTCTTTAACGGCCTGAAGCAGATCGCCCAGGGCATAAGGCTTTTGCAGAAACCGGAACTCTCTCTCCCGTATAAGGGGCCACTGCGATTTCTGATCCGTGTAGCCACTGCTCAGCAGGACCTGCAAATCAGGCTTGTAAGAGAGGAGCTGGTCAACCAGATGAAGACCGCTGTTGTCGGGCAGAACAACATCGCTGAGAATCAGGTGAAAGTCCCCCTTTTCTCTTTCAAAAATGTCCAGCGCCTCTTGAACATTTACGGCCTCAATCACTACGTATCCGCTTCCACGAAGCGCTTCCGAGGCAAATCCCCGGACTCCTTCCTCATCCTCTACCAGCAGTATCCGCTCACCACTGCCCTGGAGCTTCTGTACGGGATCTGCCTTTCTCGCCTCATCTTCCGACTTTACAGAAGAGGCAGGCAGGTATATCCTGAACGTCGAACCCAGGCTGGACTTACTGGAAACATTTATCCACCCCTCGTGCTGTTTGACGATACCGTAAACAACGGACAGGCCGAGTCCGGTACCCCTTCCTGCCTCCTTGGTGGTAAAGAAGGGTTCGAAAATGTGCTGAACGGTCTTTTTATTCATGCCGGCTCCTGTATCCTCGACCGACAGACAGACAAATCTGCCGGGCCGCGCCTCGAGGATAACCTTGCAATGCTCCTCGTCCAACAAAACGTTTTCGGTCCTGATAGTGAGACTCCCGCCGTCAGGCATGGTGTCTCTGGCATTACCGGCAAGATTCATAATCACCTGCTCGATACTGCCCGGATCTGCCCGGACCATCCAGATGTCCGGCTCCGGATATGTCCTGATAGCTATATCCTCACCGATAAGACGATTAAGCATCTTCAGTAAATCATCAATCGTCCTGTTGATATTGAGATGGATAAACTCCATTGGCTGCTTGCGACTGAAGAGAAGCAGTTGACGGGTGAGATCGGCCGCGCGTACAGAGGCATTACGTATCTGCTTCAGATTCCTGTAGAAAGGTTCTGACTCGTCAACCTTCATCATCACTAAATCGACATATCCCCGGATAGCTGTCAGCAGGTTGTTGAAGTCGTGTGCAACCCCTCCTGCCAGCGTTCCTATAGCTTCCATCTTCTGTGCCTGGAGGAGCTGGGCCTGCATTTTCTCTTTCTCCTCCTCTGCCTGCCGGCGATCCATAATCACCTGTACGTTTGTGGCAAAGGATTCAACCTGTCTGGCGTCATCTTCCGTATAATCCGAGGGTTTGTTGGCAACAGCTGCCAGTGCAACAATACGGCCGTGACTGAAAACAGGGACTATCAAGACCCTGTCAAGAAGGATGTGCCCGTCAGGAACTCCTTTTTTGCCGGGACAGGCTCGGTAGTCATTGATAACAAGCGTCTTCCTGAGACGGACTGCATCCCCCAAAAATCCCGCATTGACTAAAGGATACTCAATTGGCCTGTCCTGTATGCGGCACTCCTTCATTGCACCCGCAGAAAACGCATAAATCTTCATCACTGTTTCCTCCTTATTGAGGAAACCATAGAAAGCATAGGGGCTTTGCGTCATCTCTGTAATTTCGACCAGCACGTGGTCGCATAAGGTCTGGTAGTCAGCATCAGCCATGCGCGCTATATTCCATAGCATCTCAAGGCATCGCCGCAGTCGGGTCTGTTCTTCTTCGGCCTGTTTGTGCCGGGCTCGCATACGTAGCGCTGTAATGCAATAGGACAGATCATCTGCCAGATCTGTCAGCAGCCTCACCTCTTCGGGGTCAAAGGCATCAGGCTCAGGGGCATATATGTTGATGGCGCCCAGCACGCAGTTTTCGTCAACCAAGGGAATGGCTATCGATGACTGATAACCACGATTAATCGCCTCATCCCGCCATAGAGCGTAATCAGGGTTTGTAAGAACATCCCTGTTAATGTTTATTTTTCCTGTCCGGATGGCTGTACCGGTAGGACCACGACCCCTCTCCGTATCTGCCCAGGTAAGATTCAATGTCCTGAGATACTCTTCCTCGAAACCTGACTGAGCCACCGGCAAGACGGTCTTCTCTTCATCCTGCCCGGCAAAACCTATCCATGCAAAGCGGTATCCCCCAACATCCACAAAGACCTTGCATATCTCACGCAGCAAGACAGTCTCATCTCTCACCCTCACGATTATCTGGTTGCATTCACTAAGCACCTTGAGTGCCCTGTTGACCTTACGAAGCTTCTTTTCAGCCCGCCGGCAACGGCATTCAGAGTCCTCCAGTTCATCAATCTTCAAGCGCATCTGCAGCAACTCCTCTATAAGCTGCGCTTTTGTCTTGTCTTCGTCTTTCATTTGAAAAATCCCCCCTCGCCCCCTTAACTAAAGGGGAAGGATATAAAGTCCCCCTTTGTACCCCGGGTTCAGTCCGGGCATGACTGTTTCATTTATAGTGGATACAGCAGGCAAAAATGGAAACGCCCCCCTCTGTCCTTTATAGCAGATGCCCCGGTAATTGTCAAGAAGCTCTCACCATCAGTGCCATTGCAAAATGAAAGCACCGGCCTACCTTAAGTAAGTTCCATAGAGTGTATAGACAAAATGTCCGGTAATTGTAATTCCATCCATATCCCAGTTTTCAGGCAGGGGCCAATACGGCTCACCATCCCTGAGCGCCTGCATTGCAGCCTCATCAAGCTCCCTGAAACCGGATGTGCGCACCAGCTCTACAGACCCCAAGTAACCGTCCTTCTTTATTGTAAACCTTACGTAGGGGTCACCGTAAAGGCCTCGCCTTACTGCTTCAGGCGGATATCTCCATAACCTCTCAATCCTGCCCTTAAGCTTCATCATGTAGCTGTAATACTTGAGTTCTTTAGTGCTGAAGGTAACTTCCGATTCCTCTTTTTTTCCTTTTTCAGTGGGCTTCAGTCTGGCAATATCTCCTATTATCCCGGAATCAAAAAGCTCTCTGCCCCGCGGCAGCCGCTGTATCCCCGGCTCTCCCTCTACCCCCGGACCCGGTTCGGGAGACCTTATACTCTTCTCCGGCAACAAACCCTTATCCAGCCCAACAGGTGACCCTGACGTCTCTTTCCGGGTTAAAGTCTCCTCCTGTCTTGTGGGTGTTTTTTTAACAGGAAGAGTGGCTTTTGGAGCGGATTTTTCGAGTCTCCTCACTGGAACATCCCTCTTTTTATCTCGCAGAACCCCGGGTTTCTTACTGAGCTCAGGGGGAGAGACAAGCTCAGCCATAAAGGGGCTCTTCTCTCTTTCTTCAGGGGAAGGGAGCGTTATCCTTAGAATAAGAAAGATCAGCAGCAGGTGAAACAGAAAAGATAAAACAACGGCACTTTTAAGTCTCAATGCAGGAATTTCCTGAAGAGATTAACATAACTTAAAAGGCTTCCCCGGCCGGCATCCTTCCTCAACCACAGCCTCATTGACGCCTCCTGAACATCAGTCCTGCTAAACATATCGAACAGTCTCTCCGCCCCTGCATCATTGCGCAAAAAGACACTTTCGAGGGTTCTCATAAGCATGAACCTTGAGAGGAACCTCTTGCGCCATAGTTTCCTGTACAAGGACAGCCTGTTATTTATTATTGCTTCGGCAGCAAATTCGCCTGATTTCATGGCGTAATAGATACCCTCGTATGTAAACGGCATCACCTGAGTGGCTGAATCCCCCACAAAGAGTATGTTCCCCATATTGTAAAGTCCATTTTTCCACAGTGGCACCTTATACCCCCTCACAGCCGCCCCCTGAGT
>BDTQ01000159.1 GCA_002898135.1 bacterium BMS3Bbin07 | reverse complement strand
AAGGAGATAGAGGTGGCTCCCCTGCGGGTGGATGAGGAGAATGATGTTCAGCTTCAGATGGCAATAGACCTGCTCAAGGGCTGGAGGATATTTGAGAAAAAATCCCCGGACAGTGAGAAAAATGTCGCGGATAATCTTTGATATAGAGACCATAGGCGCTGACTTTGATGCCCTGGACCTGCCACAGCAGGAGTATCTCCTGAAGTATGCCGAGACGGAAGAGGAGGCCGAGGCAGTAAAGGAGAGTCTCGGACTCTATCCACTCACTGGTGAGATAGTCACGATAGGTCTTATGAACCCGGATACCCTGAAGGGGGTCATCTATTTTCAGGCGCCCGGCAAGGGGCTATCCCCCTTTGAGGAGGACGGAGTTCAGTATGAGACAGGTACCGAGAAGGAGATACTGGAGAAATTCTGGGATGTTATAAAGAGCTACAACCAGTTTGTAACCTTTAACGGCAGGGCCTTTGACTGCCCTTTTATCCTGATACGCTCTGCAATGCATAAACTCAGACCAACACGGGAGTTGATGCCGAACAGATACAACGGCCCTCATATAGACCTCCTTGACCAGTTGACGTTTTACGGCGCTACCCGCAGGAGGTTCAGCCTTGATATGTGGTGCAGGTCCCTCGGGATCAAGAGCCCCAAGGACGAGGGTATTGCAGGGCAGGATGTAAAGAGATTTTTTCAGGAAGGGCACTATACCGACATAGCGCGGTATTGCGCCAGAGACCTCCTTGCCACCAGGGAGCTGCTTCTTCGCTGGGAGAATTATGTAAAATTCAACCCCGGACCTGCATCCTGAATCACGTTGATGAGCAGTATCCCTGATAGATTCTTCATATCTGCCGAAAAATTTTCAGAAAAGGTTGCCTTTCACTACTTCAGGGAGGGGTGGAAGCAGCTCACTTACCGGGATGTCGCCCATAATGCTGTCTCTCTGCTTGAAAGACTGAAGGAAAAGGGGATTAAAAAGGGCGACCGGGTCTTTCTGTCTGCAAGGAATTCTCCCTACTGGTGCATCTCCTATCTTGCCCTTTCCGCTGCCGGTGCCGTGGGGGTTCCTGTTGACCCTGAGCTCACTGCTTCGGAGATGAGGAACCTTATGGTTGATGCTGAGGTGGCCCTTGTCTTTTATGATGATTATACAGGGACAAAGGTCATGGAGGCATCAGAGGGGCTTGTTGTTGAGACATTCGATATTGACCGGATTACGGCGGATACCGGCACCGAAAAAAAAGACTCCGGATTCCCGGCTCCCGCTACCCAGACCCCCTCTCCTGACGATATTGCCTCCATCATATATACGTCCGGAACCACGGGCAGGCCAAAAGGTGTGGTACTGACTCATGAAAACTTCTGCTCGGATGCGGATGCCCTGATTGCAGCAGGCATAATCACTCATGATGACAACATTATCTCGGTCCTCCCCCTTCATCACACCTATCCATTTATGACCACCTTTCTGGTACCCCTCTTTGAAGGGGCAACCGTAACATATCCGCCGGGGCTAAAGGGGCCTGAGCTCCTCAATGCCGTGAGGGAAAGGAGAGGCACTATCCTTGTAGGTGTCCCCCAACTGCTTGAACTCTTCAGGAACAGGATTCTTCAGGGATTCAATGAAGTCCCTGTGCTTAAGAGGATATTCCCTCATCTGCTGAAGCTCTTCTCCCTTGTACGGAAAAGGTTCAACATAAACCCCGGCAAGTATATATTCTCTTCAGTTCACGGAAAATTCGGCAGGCAGTTCAGGTTCTTTGCATCCGGGGGGGCAAAGCTCGACCCCCGGGTTATGCTGGACCTGGAGGCAATCGGGTTTACCGTGCTTGAGGGCTACGGCCTTACTGAGACCTCACCCGTTGTGACGTTCAACCCTCCGCACAGGAGAAAACCCGGCTCAGCCGGCAGACCCCTCAGCAATGTGGAGATAAGGATAAGCACTGACGGAGAGGTCCTGATAAAGGGGCGGATGGTTATGAAGGGGTATTACAAAAACCCTGAGGAGACGGAAAAGGTGCTCAGGGACGGCTGGCTGCACACCGGAGACCTTGGTTATCTGGACAGTGATGGCTATCTCCATATTACCGGCAGGACTAAAGAGGTTATCGTACTGAGTTCAGGCAAAAATATCTATCCCGAGGATGTGGAGAGGCATTACCAGGGGATTGAATTGATAAAGGAGCTATGTGTAGTCGGTACCGGTGACGGGCTGAGCGCAGTTGTAGTGCCTGATATGGAAATGGCAAAGAAGATGAAGGTCGGCAATATTTATGAATATCTCAAATGGGAGATAAACGCCCTCTCAATGAAACTTCCCCCTTATATGAGGTTGAAAGGGTTTGTCCTTCATTCTGCTCCCCTGCCGCGAACACCTCTTGGCAAGTTGAGGAGGTTTATGGTGAAAAAACTCCTGGAGGAAGAGAAAAGAGAAGAGAGGGCGGATGTAGAGGAATCCCTCATCACGGATGAGATTTCCTCAAAGGTTGTATCGTCATTGAAAGAGGTGATGGGGAAGGATATTGCCGTGTCCGGAACAGACAGCCTGGAGCTGGATATAGGGCTTGACAGCCTCAAGAGAATCGAGCTGGTAGTTGCGCTGGAGAGGAATCTTGGGATAAAGCTTTACGATGATTTTACCCTTGATGTCCAGACTGTTGAGGAGTTGATAGAAAAGGCAAGAAGCGCTGTCAGGAAGGGGGGGCGGAAGAGGGACGAGGATGTAAGGCTCCTTGATGCAGAGGAGGGTGAGAAGAAGATTGCCGAGGGCCTCCTTTTTCAGGGCCTGTATGAAAAGATGCTGCTCTTTATGATTCTCGGATTCCTGAGGCTTCTCAGCAGGATTTACTTCAGGGTGAAGATTACCGGGATAGAAAATATACCTCAGCAGCCACCCTTTATTATAGCGCCGAATCATGCAAGCTACCTTGACAGCTTTCTCCTTGCTGCCAATCTGCCCTTCAGGGTTTTTAAATCCCTCTATTTCCAGGGGGCAAGTAAATATTTTGAAGGACCTTTTATGAGATGGGGCGCTCATTTTGCCCATGTAATACCGATCGACCCGGACACCTCACTTCTTAGTGCACTGAGAGTGAGCGCCTATCTCCTGAAACAGAAGAAGGCACTCTGCATATTCCCTGAAGGAGGAAGGACCTTTAACGGAGAAGTCATGGAATTCAAAAAAGGCATGGCCATCCTTGCCGTTGAGCTCAATGTGCCCGTTGTCCCGGTCTATATCAAAGGAACCTACAAATCCATGCCAAGGGGCAGCAAGTACCCCAAACCCGCGCATATCGAGATACACATCGGCCCCCCGGCAGTCCCGGCAGTGGATAAAGAATCCCCTGACCCTTATCAGGCATTTGTCGACAGGGTGAGAGAAGAGGTCATTAAGTTAAAGCCGTAAAGGTCTTCACTTAGTGGGATATTACTTCAATAAGAAGTGGAGAGGATTTTATTGAGAGGGCAGGTAAGGGCTAAAAATCGCTCAATTCGAGTATAATAAACCATGAACTCCTTAGATTGTGAGGTTAAAAGATGATAAAAAATCCTGAGGTGCTCAAAAAATTAGAAGATAACCTTATCAGAGGTGAGGGGAATCTTTCTTTTGAAAAGACTGCAAAGCTTTTTGCATCCATGTGGAATGAAGGAGTAAGGCTTGGGGTGCTGCCTCCCAAAGAGCCATTGGAAGGCATAGAAGTAGATATACGGATTGCAAAGGTGCTGAATTCATGTTTGAAGAGACCCTCTCCAGGTTAGGCTCATGCCTGAAAAAGCACAACATCCCCTACATGATTATCGGGGGGCAGGCAGTATTGCTTTATGGTGAGCCTCGTCTTACCAGAGATATTGATATTACCCTCGGTGTGAATACCGATCGCATTAAGGAACTCCTTGAAGTTGTTCAGGAACTTTCCCTCAAGCCCATTCCGGAGGACGTAGAATCCTTTGTTCAACAAACCATGGTGTTGCCTGCCTTGGATGAGGAGACCGGCATAAGGGTTGATTTTATTTTCTCCTTTACACCATATGAAACAGAGGCTATTAAGCGGGCAAGAAAGATACCGATACTGGGGCAGAATGTCTGTTTCGCCTCTCCCGAAGATGTCATAATTCACAAAATCTTTGCAGGGAGAGCAAGAGACATAGAAGATGTAAGGGCTATTCTCCTGAAAAACCCGAAGATCAACCTTCAGCACATAAGAAACTGGCTAAAGGAATTCGACGCATCGTCAGATGAAAAAAACTTCTTGAATACTTTTGAGGGGATATTGAGGGAGTTAAAAATTAATGAGTAAACAAGAGCTGTCTTTATTTAACCCTTGCACTCTTAACCTCTTGAAATCATGTCGACTACGACACTGGTTGACATAGTACTTGTGTTTGTGATGAGCTGTAATATAGTTGTCCGACTCCTGACCTTTGCTTTCTGTCCCTGTGGAGGATAAATGAGCGACAGGCTTAAATACGAGAGATTCCTTTACTTTCATGACAGGGTAAAGGCAACCCGGTATCCGAATGCCCGGAATCTTGCAGACGAATACGAGATATCAAACCGCACAGCACAACGGGATATCGAGTTCATGCGTGACAGGCTCAATGCACCCCTTGAATATGACCACGGAAAGAGGGGATACTTTTATAGCGACAGCTCCTATGAACTCCCGTCACTTTGGGTTACAGAAGATAATATCGTAGCCCTCGCCCTGGCAGTCAGACTTGCCTCTTCAGTTCCCGACACTGAAATAAAGCAAAAGCTCTGCGAGCTCCTGAAGAGAATTCTTAACTTGCACTATAAAGACGAAAAACTCTGCTTTGATGATATATCAGAAAAGATATCTGTAAAAAATGTAGAATATTCAAGGGTTGATGAAGAATATTTTCACGGGATTGTCGATGCACTTTTTAAGGAGAAGCCACTGACAATCACCTATTATTCACCACACAAGGATGAAAAGACTGTGAGAACTATTCTGCCTCTCCATCTGTTGCAATATATGGGAAGCTGGCATTTAATCGCCTATTGTACAAAGAGAAAGTGGATCAGGGATTTTATGATATCAAGGATTAAACAGTTAACCCCTGTCCTGGAAGAGATAACCCTGCCTGAAAACCTCCCAGACATAAAGGAGTATATAAGAGAAAACTTCGGGATAATGCAGGGTGCAGAGGCTAAAGAGGTATGCCTGAAGTTCTCCCCTTCAGTGGCGGAGTGGGTAAATGAGCAGATATGGCACCCTTCACAGAAGGTCTCCTTTGAAAAAGATGGAAGCTTCATCATGAAGTTCCCGGTTGCTGACTTCAGAGAGATAAAGAGAAAAATATTAAGCTACGGTGTTAATGTAAGGGTTATCTCGCCGGAGGAACTTGCTGTGGAGATAAAAGAAGAGATTGAGAGGATGGGAAGGCATAATTTCAGGAATTTAAAAGTGTATCA
>BDTQ01000158.1 GCA_002898135.1 bacterium BMS3Bbin07 | reverse complement strand
CGACACGGAGACTGTCATGAGACTACAGGAGATTGCCTACAATGACCTCCCACTGACCGGAAACAAACGTATACTTCATGTACAGGTCGTTGTCAACGAAGAGGACGAGGTGCTCAGGTTTAATGACCGGGTACTTATGGACGCCACAGGGCTTGGAGTTGAAGAGGCCATCGGCATCATCCATGACCTTGGAGGCATCACGGTCGCCTGTCACATTGACAGGGAGGCATTCAGTATCCTGACACAACTGGGCTTTATCCATGATTCCCTGAAGTTTGATGCACTCGAGATATCCTTCAGAACAGAAAGGGAGAAGGCATTAAAACTGTTTGACATATACAAGAGATACCCCTGGATAACCTCATCTGATGCCCACCACGTTCCGGACATCGGCAGGGCGGCTACAGAGTTTGTAATGAAAGAGGCATCATTTGAGGAGATTGTCCTTGCCTTATCAGGAAAGGAGGGCAGGGAGGTAAGGTTCTGAGATGCAGGACATCTCCATGCATATACTCGATATTGCCCTGAACTCAATTGATGCCGGGGCAAAGAGGATAGTTATATCGGTTGAAGAATATACAAGAGGCGACACCCTCAGACTGACTATAAAAGACAACGGCAGGGGTATGGATACAGAGACACTGAAGAGTTTAACGGACCCCTTTTTTTCCACAAAAGGGAAAAAGACAGGGCTTGGCATCCCCCTGCTTGCACAATCGGCCCGTGAGGCCGGCGGCAACATCACTGTCCATTCCGAAGCCGGCAAGGGAACCACTCTGCAGGCCTTCTTCTCCCTGAGTCACATTGACAGAAAACCCCTTGGTGACCTAACATCTACAATAGTGACACTTATTGCCGGAAACCCTGACATTGACCTGATATTCAAATACAGGATCGACAATAATGAATATATGCTCAATACCTCAGAGATTAAGAGACAGCTCGGTGATGTACCCATAAATTATCCCGGGGTTCTCTCTGTACTGAGAAAAGATATATCCGCAGGGATAAAACGCCTGGGGAAAGGAGGGAAAAGATGAGCATGGGGAGGGTTCTTGTAATAGATGATGAGGCTATAGTCAGGATAAGTTGCCAGAGGGTGTTAACGCCGGAAGGCTATGATGTAGTGGCAACCTCACGTGGAGATGAGGCAATAAAATTACTTGAAAATGAACACTTTGATGTAGTCCTGACAGATCTTAAAATGCCCGACATGGATGGACTTGAAGTGTTAAAGACAATAAAGGAGCGATGGCCGGATATCCAGGTAATAATCATCACGGGTTACGGAACAATAAGCACGGCGGTTGAGGCAATAAAATTAGGGGCCTTTGAATATGTCGAAAAACCCTTCACACCGGAAGACATATTGAAGGTGGTCACAAAGGCAAAACAGAACAAAGGCTTCTAAGATTAATTTCCAGCTCTATTTTGCAGCTCATGGTTAAACTGTGTTAAAATAATAAGTTATATGTATACAACTACAACCATTTTACAAGACAGGGGGACACTCGGGGAGATTTAAGGCAGAACCTGTTAAGACAGGATGCCCGCAAAATCCATCCTGAAGTTTGAATGCAGATGAGACACAAAAGATATGCCATAGGCGCAGACATAGGCGGAACCAATCTGAGGGTCGCCCTGGTGAACAGGGAAGGAGAGATAGTGGAGCGGGTCAAAACCGCATCCACCGGGAATATCTTTGATTCACTCGTCTCTGCTATCGACAGGTTTTACTCAGACGATGTAGCGGGAATAGGGATTGGTGTGGCGGGTGTTATCGAGAGAGAGAAGGGCACTGTAAAACGGTCTCCAAACCTCCCCTCTGTTGAAGGAATAGGCTTTATAGATGGCATCAGAGAGAGATTCTCCCTGCCTGTTTATATCGAAAACGATGCCAATGCAGCAGCTCTGGGAGAAAGATGGGCAGGGGCCGGCAGGGAGTATAAGAGCTTTGTCCTCTTCACTCTGGGAACAGGCATAGGCGGCGGTGTTATTTATGACGGACACCTGCTGAATATTGCCGCTGAGCTCGGACACATCAGCATAGAGGCAGAGGGGGGCAGGTGCCCTTGTGGAAATAATGGGTGCCTTGAGTCCTATGCATCTGCCAGGGCGATGACAGAAAGGGCGGTTGAGTTGATTGAAAACGGGACCGAAAGCCTGATGAAGGGCTGCTGTGAGGGAAATGCATACAAAATCTCCCCTGAAGATATTTACAGCTATGCCCTTGAAGGAGACAACCTGGCAAGGGAAACACTGAAGACAGCCGGAAGATACCTCGGCGTAGGGATTGCCAGTGCAATCAACATCTTCAGCCCTGAAGCCGTCATCCTTGCAGGGGGACTTATCGGCGCCTGGAATATATACGTAGAGACGGCAATCAAAGAGGCATCAAAAAGGGCTTTCCCCGAACTATACGGGTCCACAAAAATACTTCCATCATTACTGAAAGACGATGCCGGGGTGATCGGGTCAGCCTGCCTGGTATTCGATAAAACCAAGAGCTAATGACTGAACATATCAGAAATTTTTCAATAATAGCACACATCGACCACGGCAAATCCACACTTGCCGACAGGTTACTTGAATTCACAGGCGCGCTTACGGAAAGGGAGATGTCGGAGCAGGTTCTGGACTCCATGGACCTTGAAAAAGAGAGGGGCATAACCATCAAGGCCCATGCCGTAAGACTGTCCTACAGGGCAAAAGACGGTGAAACCTATATCCTCAATCTCATAGATACACCCGGACACGTGGATTTCTCTTATGAAGTCTCCCGCAGCCTTGCCTCCTGTGAGGGGGCACTCCTTGTGGTTGACGCCACTCAGGGGGTAGAGGCACAGACACTGGCAAATGCCTATCTTGCCATTGAAAACGACCTTGAGTTAATTCCGCTCATCAACAAGATTGATCTGCCGCAGGCTGACCCCGAACGGGTGAAAGAGCAGATAGAGGACATAGTGGGACTTGACTGCTCCGACGTAATACTTGCCTCTGCAAAACAGGGCCGTGGCACCGAGGAGATACTTGAGACAATTGTAAGGAAAATCCCGCCGCCAACAGGGGATAGTTCTGCACCGCTTAAGGCCCTTATGTTTGATTCCTGGTTTGACAGTTACAGGGGTGTAATTGTACTTGTAAGGATCTTTGAGGGAACCGTACGTCCCGGGATGAGGATCAGTCTCATGTCTTCGGCAAAGGAGTTTGAGGTTGCAGATGTGGGGATATTCACACCAGCGGTAAAGAAAACCGGCAGTCTCTCAGCCGGTGAGGTTGGTTACATTGTTGCCGGCATAAAGGATGTTCAGGATACAAAGATAGGTGACACCATCACAGACGCATCAAGACCAGCCGCCAAACGCTGCCCTGGATACAAGGAAGTAAAGCCGATGGTTTTTTGCGGCTTTTATCCCGTGGAATCATCGAGATATGAATTTCTGAGAGAGGCCCTTGAGAAGCTGAGGCTTAATGATGCCTCCTTCAACTTTGAACCGGAAAGCTCGGTTGCTCTTGGCTTTGGTTTCAGATGCGGCTTCCTTGGGCTGCTCCACATGGAGATAATCAAGGAGAGGCTTGAGAGGGAGTTTAATCTCTCTATAATAAGTACAGCCCCGACAGTGGTCTACAGGGTAACCGACCAGGAAGGAAACCTGTACCTTATTGATAACCCGTCGGGAATGCCGGAAAGGCCACTTAAGATAGAGGAGCCTTTTGTAAATGCAACCATTTTTGTGCCACAGGATTTTATAGGAAATATACTCACCCTCTGTCAGGAAAAACGGGGCATACAGAAGGACCTCTCTTATATAAGTGCAAACAGACTGAAGGTTGTCTACGAATTACCGTTAAGCGAAATATTGTGGGATTTCTATGACAGGCTGAAATCCCTCTCAAAGGGATATGCATCCCTTGATTATGAGTTTGTCGGCTACAGGGAATCAGACCTGATAAAGCTGGACATATTGCTGAATGGCGACCCCGTAGATGCGCTGAGCCTTATAATACATAAGGAAAATGCCTATTACAAGGCAAAAGAGGTGGCTGAAAGACTGAGGAAGGTCATCCCGAGACAACTCTTTGAGGTGGTCATACAGGCTGCTATAGGAAGCAAGATAATCGCCAGAGAGAGCGTAAAGGCCCTCAGGAAGGACGTGATTGCAAAGTGCTATGGTGGTGACATCTCCAGAAAGAGGAAATTACTGGAAAAACAGAAGGAGGGCAAGAAGAGGATGAAACAGGTTGGAAGGATAGAGGTTCCACAGGAGGCATTTCTTGCCGTGTTGAGGGTAAAGGAATGAAGAAAAAAAAAGGGATAATACGGGAGTATGCCGAGGCAATAATAACCGCCCTTTTACTTGCACTCATCATCAGGGCCTATGTTGTACAGGCATTTAAAATACCTTCAGGCTCAATGATTCCCACGCTCCTTGTTGGTGACCATATATTGGTCACCAAATTCATTTACGGCACAGAGATACCCTTTACAGATAAAAAAATACTGGTATTCAGGGAGCCCCGGCGGGACGATGTAGTGGTATTTAAATACCCCAAAGACCCTGACAGGGATTTTATAAAGAGGGTAATCGGAGTCGGAGGAGACGTGGTTGAGGGGAGAAACAAGATAGTTTATGTAAACGGCAAACCCCTTAACGAACCATACATCCAGCACACTGACAATGACATCAGGTCCATTGGCATGGATGTAAGAGACAATTTCGGCCCCCTGTATGTCCCAAATGGCAAGCTCTTTGTGATGGGTGATAACCGTGACCAAAGTTATGACAGCAGGTACTGGGGTTTCGTTGACCTCAATGCTGTCAAAGGAAAGGCATTTATTATATACTGGTCCTGGGACAGCAACCGGCATCTTCCCAGGCTAAACAGGATAGGGAGATTAGTCAAATGAATATCAGAAATGAAAGAGGAAGCATAAAACCGGTTTTATGTATTATCCTTCTCATCGTTTCTGTTTATATCGGATATCAGTTTACCCTGCCGTACTATCGTTATTTCACCTTAAAATCCGAGGCCAGGTCCATAGCAAGGCTCAGTTATAGAGGTCCTGACCGTTACAGGGACCTGGTCTATGCGGAAGCCCGTTCCCTGAATATACCGGTCAAACCCTCAGACATATACGTGGTTGTCACGAATAGACAGGTAAGGATATCCACATCCTGGTCTGAAGTGGTAGACCTTGCCGGATATTATCAGGTACCGCTTGATTTTGAAGTCGATGTGGTGGAGTAGGTATGTTTACCGGGATTGTACAGGAGATGGGAACGGTTTCGGAGATTGATAAAAAGGGCAGGATTGCCCACCTTGGCATACTCTCCAAAGAGGTTACAAGGACTGCTGATATAGGTGACAGCATCTCCGTAAACGGTGTATGCCTTACAATTACATCCCTGCAGCATGGGATTATGCTCTTTGACCTCTCAGCGGAAACATTAAAGACCTCCAATATCGGCATGCTTAAAAAAGGAGACCGCGTTAATCTCGAACCTGCCCTCAGACCATCGGACAGGCTTGGTGGACATTTTGTGACCGGTCATATTGACGGGGTGGGCAGAATTAAACACAAACACCGTATTGGTGACACTGTAAAGGTCGAGATAGGGGCTCCTGAAGAGGTAACGAAATACATTGTAAAAAAAGGCTCCATTGCAATAGATGGCATCAGCCTCACTGTTGTGGATATCGAAAGGGACTCTTTTACTGTGGTAATCATACCTCATACTGAAAATATCACCACAATAGCACAGAAGGAGGTTAATGACACTGTTAACCTTGAAGTTGATATACTGGGCAAGTATGTGGCTAAATTTCTAAACGTCACCACGGAAGAGAAGGATGATAAACTTTTATCAATTCTGGGCAAATCCGGATTTCTTTAAAGAAGATACAAAAAAAGATAACACGAACAGATAAAGGAGGCAGGATGAGAAGCAAGTACAAATTTAACACCATAGAAGAGGCCATTGAAGATATCAGGCAGGGAAAGATCATCATCCTCGTTGACGACGAGGACAGGGAAAACGAAGGGGACCTCTGCATAGCAGCAGAAAAAGTGACCCCGGAGGCAATAAACTTTATGGCTAAGCATGGCAGGGGGTTGATATGCCTCAGTCTGACGCCGGAGAGGATAGATGAGCTTCAGCTCCCCATGATGACCAATGCAAACTCGTCTCCGTATGGTACGGCCTTCACTGTATCCATTGAGGCCAAGCGGGGGGTAACTACCGGCATTTCAGCCCATGACAGGGCAACCACAATACTTACTGCCATAAACCCGAAGTCAGGGCCTGAAGACATTGTTAAGCCGGGACATATTTTCCCCCTCAGGTCCAGGCCTGGAGGGGTGCTCCAGAGGGCGGGTCAGACAGAGGGTTCCGTAGACCTTGCCAGACTCGCCGGACTCAACCATGCCGGGGTCATCTGTGAAATAATGGATGAGGACGGCACCATGGCACGTGTGCCGCAGTTAATGGAGTTTGCCAGAGAGCACAAGCTGAAGATAATAACCGTCAAAGATCTTATCGAACACCGTATGTGTAAGGAAACCCTCGTAAAAAGGGTCGCAGAGGTAAAACTCCCGACATCTTACGGTGGAGATTTCAAGGCGATTGTATATGAAAATATGGTTGACAGCAATGTGCACCTCGCCCTTGTAAAAGGAGACATAACTCCTGATGAACCGACTCTCGTAAGGGTACACTCCGAGTGCCTCACAGGCGATGTATTTGGTTCAAAAAGGTGTGATTGCGGAGACCAGCTCCATTCGGCCATGAAGATAGTGGAAGAGGCCGGCAAAGGGGTTATACTTTATATGAGACAGGAAGGCAGGGGCATAGGACTCGCCAACAAACTCCGCGCATATGTCCTTCAGGATGAAGGGCTTGACACTGTTGAGGCAAATATAAAGCTCGGCTTCAAGCCGGACCTGAGAGATTATGGAATAGGCGCACAGATACTCGTTGATACAGGAGTGAAGAAGATCAGGTTGATGACAAACAATCCACGCAAGATAGTGGGACTTGAGGGCTATGGCCTGCAGGTGGTTGAACGCATACCTGTTGAGATTAAACCGGGAGAAAAGAACCGTGCCTACCTGAAGACAAAAAAGAAAAAACTTGGACACCTGCTGGAAAAAGTATGACAATGATTGGTGACTATCAAATAAAATTATTTATTCTTTAAATAGTCAATTGTCAATTGTCAATTGACAATCTTAAAGGGAGGTTTTTTATGAATATTTATGAAGGTGAACTAATCGGCAAGGGCCTGAAATTTTGTATTATAACAAGCCGTTTTAATGATTTTATCACCAGCAAACTGACGGAAGGCGCCATTGATGCACTGAAGAGACACGGCACATCAGAGAAGGATATTGACCTGGTGCGGGTGCCCGGTGCATTTGAGCTGCCGATTATAGTAAAGAAGCTGGCACAAAAAGGCACTTATAATGCAATTATAGCCCTCGGCACTATTATAAGGGGCTCAACCCCTCATTTCGACTATGTGGCTGCCGAGGCATCCAAGGGTATTGCCGTTGCCGGCATGGAGACAGGAGTCCCTGTTTCCTTTGGGGTAATAACATCAGATACAATTGAGCAGGCCATTGAACGTGCAGGTTCAAAGGCCGGCAACAAAGGCTGGGATGCTGCAATGACAGCCCTGGAGATGGCTGATCTGATGAAGAAAATATAGATTATGAAAAGAAGAAAGGCAAGGGAATATGCCCTGCAGATATTATATCAATGTGACCTGACAAAAGACACTCCTGACAGATTGAATTTTGAGGCCTTCTGGAAGGAAAATCCTGCACCTGATGATGTAAAGGCATTCACTGAGGAACTTGTCCGCGGCACCCTCAAAAATCTTGCCCACATAGATTCATTAATAAAGTCTGTAGCTGAACACTGGGAGATGAAGAGGATGGCTGCAGTTGACAGAAACATACTGAGGTTTGCTACATACGAACTTCTTTACAAAAACGATGTCCCTGCAGCCGTTACACTGAATGAGGCCATAGAGATCGCAAAAAAGTTTTCAGCCAAAGAATCTTCTTCTTTTATCAACGGCCTGCTGGACAGGATAGCAAGGAAACTGAAGAAGAGAATGCACTGAGAGATGCTATATGCTATATGCTGTAATCTCGGATGTCCACTCCAACCTTGAGGCATTATATGCGGTAATTGAGGACATCAGGAAGAGGGAAATTAAAAAAATCCTGTTCCTTGGCGATGCAGTCGGATACGGACCCAATCCGAATGAATGCATTGAGCTGCTTAAAAAAGAGTGTCTGATCCTTCTTGCAGGAAATCATGACCGTGCAGTTACCGGGGATACGCCCTTAGCATATTTTAACGAAAATGCGAGGGCTGCAGTGCAATGGACAATTGAACATATAACAGAAGAAAACCTTGAACTCCTCAGAAAACTGGACATATTGAAAGTGATGGAGAAGGATAATCTCTGTCTCGTTCATTCCACACCAAAGGAACCGGATGCATGGCGTTACATAATTACGCTCAATGATGCAGGGCTTAATTTCCAATACTTTAAACAAAAGATATGCCTTATAGGTCACAGTCATGCCCCATTTATAGTGGAAAAACGCCCCTCAGGTGAACTCATCCTCTACAAGGACAGGACAACCTTCTCAGAGGCTGCACGGTATATCATCAATGCAGGCAGTGTCGGACAGCCAAGGGACAGGGATCCAAGGGCTGCTTATGCAGTCTTAACGGCAGGGGAAGTGGAAATAATCCGTGTTGACTATAACTTCAGAGAGACCCAGAGAAAGATGAGAGAAGCCGGACTGCCCAAATTCCTGATAGAGAGACTGGAGAAGGGGATATGAATACTCCGGACTCAGGGTCAGGACACAGAAAAGGTTCACTTCACTGAATCCATAATAACTTTCTGGATATCCAGCCCTTGTCACCAAATTCATCCTTAACCTTCACCCATGCCCCCTTTCTCTTGATCACCTTAAACGAATCATATTTTATAGCCGGACTCATAGCGCTCTTTTTAAACCTTGTTCCCGGCCCGCTTCTGACATTCGCCTTCTCTACCTTGACCACTGCACATTTGATTTTAGAGGTAACCAGTTTCCCATGAATCCAGTGCAGATCGCCATCAACATCCTGAACCTTATACCATCCCTTTCTTTTGGCTATCTTCTTCAGGGCCGTGTATTTGAAGACAAGCCACCTCTTTTCATACCTGGTTCCGGGCCCGCCTCTGAGGTTGGCCTCAGGCACGTTAACACACAATGCAAGGGCATTACTACTAAAGGCAAAGACCAACGTGACAAACAGTCCATATAACAGTATCTTTTTCATTACAGTATTAATTATATACTCAGAGCACATACTAATATCAAGCCCTTATTCTCTCACCCCTCCTACTGGATTGTCAAACACCGCACACAACCTGTAAAATATAGGCTCCGATTTTCACAAAAAAACAGAGTCGAATGAATGGAGGACAGGGGAAAATGATACCACGATACACACGTAAGGCAATGGAGAAGATATGGACACTTGAGAGCAAATACAGGAAATGGCTTGAGGTGGAGATAGCCGCCTGCGAGGCATGGGCGGAGATGGGGGACATCCCGCAGGACGCCCTCAAGGTCATCAAGGAGAAGGCTGGATTCGATACAGAGCGGATCGACGAGATAGAGGCCACTGTCAAGCATGATGTAATCGCCTTTCTCACCTCAGTGTCCGAGCATGTAGGGCCCGAGGCCCGCTATATTCATAAGGGGCTGACATCATCGGATATACTTGACACAGCCCTTGCCCTGCTGATGCGTGATGCAGCAGATATCATCATCAATGATATCGAGACACTCCTTGACGTCCTTAAAGAGCAGGCATACAGGCACAAGGACATACCCTGCATGGGCCGCAGTCATGGCATTCATGCTGAACCAATGACCTTTGGTCTTAAATTTGCCCTCTGGCATGAAGATATGAAACGCAATCTCGAAAGGATGAAAAGGGCCAGGGAGGTAATCTCCGCCGGCAAGCTTTCAGGTGCTGTGGGAACATTCTCCAACATCCCGCCGCAGATTGAAGAAATGGTCCTTTCAAGGCTTGGGTTAAAACCAGAGCCTGTTGCCACCCAGGTGGTACAAAGGGACAGGCATGCCGAGTATCTGGTCACCCTTGCCATTGTGGCCGCCTGCATAGAGAAGATCGCCGTAGAGATACGGCATCTCCAGAGGACAGAGGTGCTGGAGGCTGAAGAGCCCTTTACAGTCGGGCAGAAAGGCTCCTCGGCAATGCCACATAAACGAAACCCCGTGGGCAGTGAAAACCTCTCGGGCCTTGCCCGCATTGTAAGGGCCAATTCAATAGCAGCCCTTGAAAACATACCCCTGTGGCATGAGAGGGACATATCGCACTCCTCTGTTGAGAGGGTAATAATACCTGACAGCACAATCCTTGTTGACTACATGCTAAGCAGGCTGAAGGGCATACTCGAAGGCCTTCAGCTTTATCCTGAAAGGATGAAGACAAACATGATGCGGAGCTTTGGCCTGTACAACTCACAGCGTGTTATGCTTGCCCTCACTGAAAAGGGACTCAGCCGTGAGGAAGCCTATGCCCTCGTGCAGCGTAATGCAATGAAAAGCTGGCAGGAGGAAAGGGATTTTCAAACCCTCCTCAAACAGGACCCTGATGTAACAGGACACTTGTCCGCTGCGGAACTCGACACTCTGTTTGACCTCTCATATTACCTGAGAAATGTGGATTATATATTCAAACGTGTCTTTGAAAATGCATAACTCACATTAAGGAAAGAATTTTTCTCTTGACAGGAACATAAAAATATAATAATATTTGAATATATAGGAGGATATATGCGGTCACTGGGACAGAGGGCAGAGCTATTAAGGGTTATTGCCCATCCGGCAAGGATCAGGATACTTGAGGAACTCACAAAGGGTGTGAAGTGTGTGAGCGATTTTGAGGAGTTTTTAGAGATAAGTCAGCCCAACATATCACAACACCTCTCTTTACTCAGGAATCACGGAATTATTGACTACTATATGGATGGAAGACTGAGATGCTACTTCCTTGTTGACCCGGTAATTCCGGATATCCTGAAGCTGCTTGAACAGGACTACTCCGAGTCACTCCCTGCCCCGGCATGTTGTCCTGTTACCAAAAAAGGGAAGTATCCAGGGGAAATGAGAAGATAAATATTCGAAATAAGCATTT
>BDTQ01000157.1 GCA_002898135.1 bacterium BMS3Bbin07 | reverse complement strand
GGATGTAAACATGGAGTCCGAAAGGGACTTCTGGTGGCATGAAGAAATGGCGGCAAAGGATATATCCAATTATTGTGAACCGGAACAGATGGATGCTGAAGACCCTCTTTTTATACTCTACACATCAGGGTCAACAGGAAAACCAAAGGGGGTCCTGCATACAACAGGCGGCTACCTTTTATATACAAACCTCACCTTCAAATGGATATTCGATTACCATGATGAAGACATTCATTTCTGCACGGCAGACATTGGATGGATAACAGGCCACAGCTACATTGTCTATGGCCCCCTCTCTGCCGGGGCTACATCTCTTATGTTTGAAGGAGTTCCAAACTATCCCGACCCGGGCAGATTCTGGGATATAGTAGATAAACACCAGGTTAACATAATCTACACTGCACCCACTGTAATAAGGGCATTGATGAGGGAGGGAGAGAAGTGGGTACACAAGCATGATCTCTCAAGCCTCAGGCTCCTTGGTACAGTTGGAGAACCGATAAACCCTGAGGCATGGATGTGGTATCACACTCATGTGGGTAAGGAAAAACTTCCCATAGTGGACACATGGTGGCAGACGGAGACAGGCGGAATTCTTATAACGCCCCTGCCCGGAGCCATGACCCTGAAACCAGGCTCTGCAAACAGGCCCTTCCCCGGAGTGGTGCCAGGGATAGTAAAAGAAGACGGCTCACCGGCTGAGACAAACGAAGGGGGGTATCTTGTCATTGAAAAGCCCTGGCCCGGCATACTCAGGGGTATGTTCGGAGATATTGAAGGAAAGAGATTCAAGGAGGTTTATTTCAGCAGATTCCCCGGCAGATACTTTACCGGAGATGGGGCAAGGATTGACAAAGACGGCGATTTCTGGCTGATGGGCAGGATAGACGATGTCCTGAACGTCTCAGGCCACAGGATAGGCACTGCAGAGGTTGAGTCAGCCCTTGTAAGCCACGAGAAAGTGGCAGAGGCCGCAGTGGTTGGTTACCCCCACGAGATAAAGGGAGAGGGGATATACGCCTTTGTTGTACTGCAGGAGGGAGTCCCGTCTGATGAGGCCCTCGAGGAGTCACTCAAGAGTCATGTAAGGAAACAAATCGGCCCGATAGCAAAACCGGACAAGATACAGTTTGCCCAAGGCTTGCCGAAAACCCGCAGCGGCAAGATAATGAGGAGAATTCTCAGGAAGATTGCAGGCGGAGAGACTGAGGACCTTGGCGATATCTCAACACTTGCCGATCCATCTGTTGTGGAAGAGCTTGTGCGGAACAGGGTTTAGCTGTCAAGGGAATGGGCTCCAAAATAGCAGTTGAGAGCTGGAAAGGGAGACAGACACAGAGTTTTCACTCATTCTCGTCCCGGCGTCCGGCCGGGACTCCGAGGTAATTATCACGACTCACCATCCAGGTGAGGCATATGTGATAATTAAATCCGTTCAAACTCTATGTCCATCTCCCTTTCCTGAAGTTGACAGGTTTTCTATGGGCAATCCTGGATGACCCTGGTCTCCTTTACATCTCAAGAGCTGCTATGGTATTCTTTAAGGCAGACTATTTTAACACAGGTTAACGAAAATCAATAAAGAGACTGTACACATAATTATCGTGTTTATAATTTTGTGCACAGCTCTCTAATAATTTAAAGAAAGGGGTGATATGGTGCCTCTCACTAAAGAGAAAAAAGACGGCATTATCGAAGCATTTAAGGTACACGAAAAGGATACCGGTTCACCGGAAGTTCAGGTAGCCTTGCTTACTGAGAGGATAACTTATCTCACAGAGCATTTTAAGGTCCATAAAAAGGACCACCATTCAAGGCGGGGATTACTGAAACTGGTGTCCCAGAGGAGAAAACTCCTTAAATACCTGAAAACCAGCGAGAAACAGCGGTATGAGAAGCTCATTGAGCGCTTAGGATTAAGAAAGTAGAGGTGACAAGTTACATGTCGGAAATAGACGCTCCACACAGAGAAAAACATGAGATCAGAGGACATCAGCTTATAATTGAAACAGGGGAGCTTGCAAAGCAATCTGATGGTTCAGCTTTAATAAGCTATGGTGACACTGTGGTGCTTGCCACAGCAGTAGCTTCAAAGAGGGAAAGGAAAGACCTCGATTTCTTTCCATTAACAATTGATTATCAGGAAAAGGCTTACGCAGCAGGTAAGATTCCCGGGGGGTTTTTCAAGAGGGAAGGAAAGCCTTCCGAGAAGGAAGTGCTTGCATCCCGCCTGATCGACAGGCCCATCAGACCACTCTTCCCCGACGGCTTCCGTTCAGAAACGCAGGGCATAGCCTCGGTCATCTCGTTTGGTGATGAAAATGTATCGGATATCCTTGGAATCATCGGGGTCTCCACTGCCCTTATGTTATCGGATATACCCTTTGACGGCCCTGTATCAGCAGTAAGGGTTGGAAGGATCGACGGAGAGCTTGTATTATGCCCCTCGCTGGAAGAGCTTGAAAATATGGAGCTGAACTTTGTTGTAGCCGGAACTGACGATGCCGTCATGATGGTTGAAGGGAGTGCAATCGAGGTATCAGAGGAGATTGTCCTGGAGGCAATAGACGTTGCCCACGAAGAGATAAAAAAGATAAATGTAATTCAGAGAAGGCTTGCAGAGGTATGCGGCAAACCCAAGAGGCAGATCAATCCAACCGTGATTGATGAGGCACTTAAAGAAGAGGTCAGGTCCTATGTAATTGACAGGATGAAAGAGGCCGTGAGAATACCCTCAAAGATGAAGAGACAGGAGGCTTTAGACATTCTGCTTGAGGAGACCCTTGAAACGTTTGCCTCTGAAGAAGAGGACAGGGCAAAAGAGATATCCGGGATATTCCATGATATTGAAAAAGACCTCGTCAGGAGGATGATCATAGACGAAGGTGTGAGGACCGACGGAAGAAAGCCTGAGGATATAAGACACATCTACGGCAAGGTTGGTTTCCTGCCGAAAGTGCACGGTTCAGCCCTCTTTGTCAGGGGAGAGACCCAGGCACTTGTGGCAGTTACCCTTGGTACATCAGCAGATGAGCAGAGGATAGACGCCCTTGAAGGTGAAACATTTAAATCCTTTATGCTCCACTACAACTTCCCGCCCTTCAGTGTTGGTGAGGTAAAGAGACTGGGATTCACCGGCAGGAGAGAGATCGGTCACGGCGCACTTGCGGAAAAGGCACTGAAACCGATAATACCTTCCAAGGAAAAGTTCCCGTATACCATACGGATAGTATCTGATATTCTGGAGTCAAACGGTTCATCATCCATGGCAACTGTTTGTGGTGCAACCCTTGCACTCATGGATGCCGGTGTCCCCATTGAAACACCTGTGGCTGGTATTGCAATGGGACTCATACATGAGAGTGACAAGACCGTAGTACTCTCGGATATACTTGGCCTTGAAGACCACCTCGGAGATATGGATTTCAAGGTCACGGGAACAAAAAAAGGCGTAACCGCCTTTCAGATGGATGTGAAGATAAGCGGTATAACCAGGGAGATAATGGAGTCGGCCCTTGAGCAGGCAAAAGCGGGAAGATTCCACATACTGGAGAAGATGAACGAGACACTGCCTGAGCCCCGAAAGAATCTTGCGCCAAATGCACCAAGAATATATACCATTCAGATCAAGCCGGAAAAGATAAGGGATGTAATCGGCGTAGGGGGTAAGGTAATCAGGGGAATAACCGAGCAGACAGGCGTAAAGATCGACATAGACGATACAGGTCTTATTAACATTGCCTCCGCTGACGAGGCATCCGCCATGAAGGCAAAAGAGATTATAGAAGGAATTGTACAGGATGTAGAGGTTGGCAGGATATATATGGGAAAGGTCAAAAAAGTTGTAGACTTCGGTGCCTTTGTTGAAGTACTGCCCGGAGTGGAAGGGCTTTTACATATTTCCCAGATATCGGATGAACGGGTTGGAAAGGTTACAGACGTGATCAATTACGGTGATGAATTCCCTGTCAAGGTCATAGAGATTGATGATATGGGAAGACTCAAATTAAGCAGAAAAGAAGCCCTTCGGGAAGAGGCCAAAGGAAAGACAAAGGGATAGACAGAGCATGTGCTCTGCGTTTTAGAGGCTTGCTTGAAAAGCAGGCCTCTGAGATTTGCCCCTAAACCTATAACTTTTTTCTTCAATTTTAGCTCCCCTGCCATAGTCCCCTGTCTGCAGACAACACACAGGCAGACGCCGGGGAAAGGTAAAACAAGATTATTTACAGACAACATCCGGAGCAAAGACCATGTTCAAAAAAGAATATCTCGATAATAAAATACCCGTCCTGCTGGAACGGATAAAGGGTGTCCGGTCAGTATGCCTCGGCATCTGGGTAAAGGTGGGCTCAAGATATGAGACAAAGCAGAAAAACGGGATATCCCACTTCCTTGAACACATGCTCTTTAAAGGCACAAAAAGACGTTCACAAAAAGAGATAGCCGTTGAAATAGACTCCCTTGGCGGAGACCTCAATGCCTACACATCCAAGGAAACAACAACCTTCTACATAAAGCTGCTCGACGATTACCTTGAAAAGGGCACTGACCTGCTCATGGATATCTTTCTTCATTCCCGGCTGCCTGAAGACGAGATAGAAAAGGAAAAAGGGATTGTTATTGAAGAGATAAAGATGGTGGAAGACACCCCGGATGATTACATTCATGACCTGTTCAGTGAATATGTCTGGAACAGGGAAGACATTGGTCTGGGTATCCTTGGCACTAAAAAAACAGTAAGGTCCTTCACGAAAAAAGACCTGGTTGAACATATAAAAAAGCATTACACCACCAACAATATTGTCATATCATGTGCAGGCAATATTGAACATGAAGAGGTTTTAAAGGGGCTTAACAGCTCCATAGGCACAATCAGCAACGACTCCAAACCCCACACCTGCTCAAAACCGGAATTTCATCACGGAACAAAAGTGGTATCAAAAGACTGCGCTGAAGTACATCTCTGTATCGGGACTGAGGGTATTGCACAGGGGAGTCCGGAGCGATATGCAATGTTGTTGATGAATACCGTTATCGGCGCCGGGGTCAGTTCAAGGCTCTTCCAGGAGATCAGGGAAGAGAGGGGACTTGCTTACTCTGTATATTCCTTCACCTCCTCCTACCATGATTCGGGCCTTTTCGGTGTATACGTTGGAACAGGCAGGAATAAATACCGGCAGGTAATAGACATAATAAGGGATGAACTCGTCAATTTCAAGGATACAGTATCTGAAGATGAACTGACAAGGGCAAAAAAACAGCTCAAGGGAAACCTTGTTCTTGCCCTTGAATCCACATCAGGAAGGATGAATAACCTTGCCCGCCAGGAAATCTATTATGGAAAGTATATATCTCCCTCAGAGATTATGAAGGCCATTGATGGAGTCCGGTTCTCTGAGGTAAGGGAGCTCTCCGACAGACTCTTCAGTGACAGGAAATTCGCGCTTACGGTTCTCGGACCTGTAAAGAATGCCTCAATTTAGCTCTTTATAATCCCTACAATGTCACCTATCCTGATCCCGAAACTCTCTGCCGCATTTCCCCTGCAAATAAAAAATTCGAGAAGACCACAACTGTTGATAAGACAGTAAAGTTCCTTATCTTCCACCTCTGAATAGCAGCTCTTGAATGGAACCACGTTGCCCTTCAATACAATCCTCAGTTTTTCACCCCCATTGAGGGAATCACTGAGAAGGTCTGAAGTTATGTTGGTTATTGCATTGCCAAAATGGTCAATATACATTACTTCGCCTTCAACTGTATTTCTGGAAGGTATTCCAGGCTCGGGCATATGGATATTCATAAAATCGTCTATTGCCGTACCAAAGTGACTGACGGGAATACCCTTTGAGAGCCACGCTGCCACAGGGGCGAAAATATCCCTGCCGTGAAACGTTGAGGAGTCTTTCTTGAGGAAATAATGCTCGGCAGTTATATGAGTAACTTGAAAG
>BDTQ01000156.1 GCA_002898135.1 bacterium BMS3Bbin07 | reverse complement strand
GGAGAATTTTTCTTTTGGCTTCTCCCCAACGGTTGCGAGAAACCACATTAATTCACCGGGTAAAAATGATTCGTACATGACCGAGAGTTCTTTCACACCAAGTCTGAATTTCTCTATCATAGCATCAAGATTGACCTTGATGGGTTCAAGGCCAACCGAGTATACAAACCCGAATGTAGGAACAGGTCGCGACCCCTTTATATCCTTCCATATTGTGGTATATTCCTCCATAAGATTAAAGACGGAGATTACCACCTGGTGGAGCATTGCACTGAGGTCGGAGCCCGGTTCCTTGGGGTCATGAATCTTTGCCCCCAGGAATGCCTGACATACCTTGAAGGCATTTGCAACAGCAGTTGTGGTCATCCAGATGTCGATCCCGAAACGGGCTACGTCTGTCTCCCATACATCTTTTGACAGATAAAAAGATGCAAGCTTGCCTGAGAGCCCGAAGTCTCCTCCTATGGGCTGACGGATTCTATGTCCGTACAGTGCCCTTGTCATCGGGTAAACTATGGTATTAGTGATGGTGCCGTCATATTTGTGCCTGTGATAATAGGGGGCGACGTAATCATATCCTGCATTGAGAACCGGCCTGATCAGAAGTTCGATCCATTCAGGTGTTATGCTTCTGAGGTCGGAATCCACCACCGCGCAGGCCTTTACATTAAGGGTTTTTGCTATCTCAAAGATGGTCCTGAATGCACTCCCCTTTCCCGGAATCCCATGATAGGGGGTAATAATCTTGTGGAGGTTTCCCACCCTGTGATGAAGCAGTATGGAGTCAAAATCAACAGTGGTTTCCCTGACGACATCCATGGTTCCATCAGTTGATCCCCCGTCGGAATTTACAAGTACTGACTTGGAGTCAGGGAAGTATTTTGAGAGTCCAGCCTGAACGGCCCTTACAACATGTCCGATGGTTTTGGCATTGTTATAACTTGGAATGCCGACAACTATATCGGCCTCTCCAAGTTCATGGACCTTTTCCTGAACATCCTTTCTCAGGGCTATTGTGTTTTCAGGCATATTTGTGATATTTGGTCAGGATACAGGTTTATGCAAAACGCATGCAAGTCCGTTATTCACCAAAATTCGCTCCCTACTGAGACCTGTGCAGATTTTTACTGATAATATCTTTACCTGTTGTGTGTTGCCTGCTCTGAATTGTGAGTAACAGCTATGACTTGTGACTTGTAAAATGTTGACTAAGCAATCGAAATAATGGTTAAATTATTACTGTATCAACATTATATCATTCAGGTGTATGATGATACAACCTTTATGATTTTGGGAGGGCACGATGAAGAGAATCCCCATGACAGAGCAGGGTTTTCGTAAAATGAAAGAGGAGTTGGAGCGTCTTCTCAGGGTTGAGAGGCCCAAAAATATAAAGGATATTGAAGAGGCAAGGTCGCATGGTGATTTAAGCGAGAATGCTGAATATCATGCCGCCAAGGAGAGACAGTCCTTTGTTGAAGGCCGTATACAGGAACTGCAGTCCAAGACAGCACTGGCCCAGGTTATCGACACTTCAAAAATCAAAAGTGACAGGGTTACCTTTGGTGCAAAGGTAAAGGTTTATGACCTTGGGACAGATGAGGAAAGACTGTTTCAACTTGTGGGGCCCGATGAGGCAGATGCTGGCAGTGGCAGGATATCAATCACCTCGCCCGTTGGCAGGGGGCTGATGAGTAAGGAGGTTGGAGATACTGTAGTTGTCAATGCCCCGGCAAAAACCATAGAGTATGAGATTATAGAGATAAGTTTTGAGTAGATTTTTTCAGGCAGAGGTTGCAGGAAATATCCACCTGTCTCAAACACATAACCTTCTCAGGATTACCCCTCTGCAACCCCATGTCAGCCCTGCGCCCGGACAGTTTTACCTGCTGAGGGCATCTGAAACCCTTGATCCCCTTCTGAGAAGACCCTTCAGTATCTTAAGATGGGATGATACGCATCTGGAGTTCCTTGTAAGATTGAAGGGTAGGGGGACTTTTTTGTTGAGAAATATGAGGCCCGGTGACGGAATTGATATATTAGGTCCCCTTGGCAGAGGATATCCTGAACCCTCCACGGATGAGACCCCGATACTTGTTGCCGGAGGTGTCGGGATAGCGTCTGTCTTTCCACTGATAGGGAGCGTACATGCTGGAACCCGTCTCTTCTATGGCGCCATGAACTCTGCGGAGCTCTATCTCCTCGATGATATAAAGAAACTCACAGGGAATATCTATGTAAGCACTGATGATGGCAGCATGGGTTTTAAGGGCAATGCGGTTGAGAGATTGATTGAATCCCTAAATGACCTTGCTGTTGCAAATCCCACTGTGTATGCGTGCGGTCCTGAAGGGATGATAGCGGCTCTCCTGAAGTTCCTGAATGACAGGAATATTCCGGGTTATATCTCCTTTGAGGAAAAAATGGCCTGCGGTATTGGCGCCTGCCTCGGGTGTGTCATAAAGACGGGGCAGGGGTATAAGAGGGTATGTAAGGAAGGGCCGGTTTTTAATATAAGGGAGATAGTGCACGGAAAGTGAACCTGTCAGTCAATATAGGAAAACTTGGACTTAAAAATCCTGTTATGACCGCATCCGGGACATTTGGTTACGGGGAAGAGTATGCCGAGTTTGTTGATCTTGGCAGCCTTGGTGCAATTGTGGTAAAGGGGCTTTCACTTTTGCCCAGGGAGGGCAATCCTCCTCCCCGCATTGTGGAGACACCTGCGGGGATGCTTAATGCCATAGGGCTTCAGAATATAGGTGTGGAGAGTTTTATAGAGGAGAAACTCCC
>BDTQ01000155.1 GCA_002898135.1 bacterium BMS3Bbin07 | reverse complement strand
TGTTGAGGCTGAGATAGTTGAAGGAAGCTCTGCAAGGTTTAATACCGGAGACGTGGAGGACTTCATCCGGAGATATGGCAATATGCCGCTTCCACCTTATATCAAGAGGAAGCCCGATAAAAGAGACAGGAGCTGGTACCAAACGGTGTATGCAGCAAAGGAGGGCTCTATTGCAGCTCCTACCGCAGGCCTTCACTTTACGGAAAAACTCCTGAAGGAACTCGGATCAATGGGGGTAATTATAAAAAAGCTTACCCTGCATGTCGGCATCGGAACGTTCATGCCAGTAAAAAACCCGCATATCGGGAATCACAGGATGGAGCCTGAAGAGTTTGAGGTAGAACCCGGGCTTATAGACCTGATAAAGAAGAGAAGGAAGGCGGGGGGTAGGATCTTTGCAGTTGGAACCACAACCACAAGGACCATTGAGTCCCTGATGAATGGCCATTATAAGGATTGCAGATTGAAAAATGCCAAACCCGGCCCTGAATCAGGTTCAGGACAGGCACTGACAGGCACAGGAGTTCAGGGGTCTGAAAAGATAAGAGGGACAACCGATCTCTTCATATATCCCGGCCACCGGTTCAGAGGAGTTGATTGTCTGATAACAAACTTTCACCTGCCGAAATCGACTCCTCTTATGCTTGCAAGTGCCTTTGCTGATAGAGAGAAGATCCTGACGGCATACAGAAAGGCCATCGCATCGGGTTATAGATTTTTCTCCTATGGTGATGCTATGCTTATTTTATGAATCCAAAGTTCTATCACAAAATCCCTGCTGATTTTATGACAGGCAAGGCAATATTGATTCTGATCGTAACACTCTGCAGTGCCTTCAGCTTTTTACTCGGATATTTTGTCGGCAAGAGTCAATTGGAGGAACGCCCTGCCCTCATGTCAATGAATACCTTGACAGCGCCTGATGAAAAGGCCCAGGATATATTCTTACAGGATAAAAGCCGGCAAACAGACGACCTGCTTCCTTCCTCAGCCATTGAAGGTAAGAAGAACAAGGATAGAACCCCGGCCCTTGCAGCTAAAACCGGGGCAGGAAATAAATCTATCAGGTCTGTAGAAAAGGAGAAGTTAAACAGGAAGAGTACAGCTGAAAAAACTTCAGGAAACAAGAAAACAGAAGTCAGGAAAGAGACCGCCCTGTATTATACAATTCAGGTTGGCGCCTTCAGAAACAAACAGCAGGCTGAGAAGCTGAAGAATCTGCTCAAAAAGAAGGGGTATAGTGTAAAAGTCACTTCAGCCGGGAAAAACAAAACCCTCTACCGGGTATGGGTGGGCAGATTCAAATCAAGGAAGTCTGCTGAAACTGCAGCCATAAAACTTACAAGGGCTGAAAAATTGAAGACCCTGGTTCTGAAGACGGAAAGATAGGGATATGGAAAGCGTAATTCTGGAAATCGAGATAGAGACTGATAACGAGGCAGACTTTTCCTACTCGGGAATTGACAAAAGCTTTAAGCTTATAGAAGACAACCTTGGTGTCCTTATCAGCGCAAGGGGCAACAAACTATTTATAAAGGGCCCCGCAGAAGCAGCCCGAAAGGCAAAAAAATTAGTGGAAGAGATCAAGGATATCAACCGGCAGGGTTATGTCCTGAAACCGGATGATATAAGGTTTGCCATCAGCGCCATATCAAAGGGAGAGGAAACGTCCCTCAAAAACCTCTTTCTGAATCATATCCCTGTTTCATCAAAGAAACGTTTCATTATTCCCAAGACCGAGGCCCAGAGGAAGTATATAGAGGCCATCAGGACGTATGACATCGTATTCGGCATTGGACCTGCCGGGACAGGCAAGACATATCTCGCCATGGCAATGGCTATAAATGCATTGCTGAAGAAGGAAGTGAGCCGCATAGTGCTCACAAGGCCTGCTGTTGAGGCAGGCGAAAAGCTGGGGTTCCTGCCGGGGGATTTATATGAAAAGATCCACCCGTATCTCAGGCCCCTTTATGATGCCCTGTACGACATGATGGATTTTGAAAAGGCAACCGGACTTATCGAAAAAGGTATAATAGAGATAGCTCCCCTTGCCTACATGAGGGGGCGGACACTCAATGATGCCTTTATAGTGCTTGATGAGGCCCAGAACACCACATCTGAACAGATGAAGATGTACCTGACACGCCTTGGGTTCAATTCAAAAACAGTCATAACCGGAGATATCACCCAAATAGACCTCCCGTCCGGAAAAAGGTCGGGACTGATAGAGGCGGAAAAGATACTATCCTCCATAGAGGGGATAAAGCTTATCTATTTTACGGAAAGGGATGTAGTAAGACACAGACTTGTACAGGATATAATAAAAGCATATGAGAGATTTGCGAAACGGACAGAAAAAAGAGCCGACAATCCGGAAGATAGGCAAGAGTTATACAAAGAATTTTAACAGAAGCCATGCTGTAAAACTATCAATGATTCTCCTGTTCGGACTTGCTGCATCACTTACTGTCCAGGGGAGTTTCAGACCTCAGCATATAATCGGCGGCTTCTTTATAACAAGCCTTCTATTCCTGATCTTCTACAGGGATATACTGCGTTACAAACCTGATTATATAAAGAAATACAGGTTGCTTCTCCTACTGGGCTCCCTTGTTATACTAACGCTCATACTCGGCAGGAGTTTTCAGTACTTTTTCCGGCACTTCACCATAGGATTGGGCCTCTTCCCTTCAGGCACTGCAATTTACGGGATGCCCATTGCTGCAGGCGCTATACTGGTTGCGCTCATCTTTGATTTTCACACTGCCATTATCTTCTCATTTATAGTCAGCCTTCTTACAGGATTATGGACTGGAGAACCCCTGTATCCTATCTATGCCTTTGTGGGCAGCCTTGTAGGCGCATTCAGCATTATGAAATGCAAAAAGAGGACGGATATACTGAGGAGCGGGGTCTACGTCAGCGCAATTAATGTATTCACTGTTATAGGAATACTCCTTTTTACCGACAGGCTGTTTGACGACTACGCACCCATCGCCCTCCTCTACGCTGCCACATCCGGCATAGTAGTCTCTGCCGTGGTCTCCCTAATGTTGCCCGCTATTGAATATTTCTTCAAGGTAACCACCGACATTACGCTGCTTGAGCTGCTTGACCTTAACCAACCCATAATGAAAAACCTGTTGATAGCCGCTCCAGGAACATATCATCACAGCATTATTGTGGGAAACCTCGTTGAGGCAGTTGCCGAGGATATCGGGGTAAACCCCCTGCTTGCAAGGGTCAGCGCATATTATCATGACATCGGCAAGATGAAAATGCCTGAGTATTTCGTGGAAAACCAGAAAGGCACAGTCAGCAGGCATGACAGGCTCACCTCTCACATGAGCAGCATGATACTGATGGCCCACGTAAAAGAAGGTGTGGAGATCGCACGGGAGTATAAACTCCCTGAACCCATTGTGGACATCATCCAGCAACATCACGGCACCTGCCTCATGACATATTTCTACCAGAAGGCCAGAGAATCCGAAAACGGGGAACCGGTTGAAGAGAATTACCGCTATCAGGGCCCAAAGCCCCAGAGCCGCGTGGCTGCGCTTGTGATGCTTGCCGATGCTGTTGAAGCAGCATCAAGGGTACTTCAGAACACTACACCGGCAAGGATAGAGTCTTTAGTAGACACCATAGTTAATCATATATTCCTTGATGGACAACTGGACGAATGTGAGCTGACACTGAAGGATATATCAATCATAAAGAAAAAGTTCACCTATGTCCTTACCGGGATCCTGCACAAAAGGATCGAGTATCCCGGGTTTAATTTTGAAGAGAAGAAGAAAGAGAAAATTTTACCCGTAGAAGAAGTAACCCTTAACAACAAAAACATCAGGATTGAGGTGCCCCCTCCGGATGAATATCCTAATAAAAAACCTCCAGAAAAAGGTAAAGGTCAACCACAGAAGAGTGATCCGTCTGTTAAATCAGCTCGGTAAAATACTCGACCTTGACGGGGTTGAACTGAGTATTGTCTTTGTTAATGACCGCAGGATGAAAGAGCTGAACAGGGTCTACAGGTCCCTTGACAGGACAACTGATATCCTCTCTTTTCCCCTGTATAATTCAATGAAAGATATCCGGCAGGGTTTAAAAACTCTCCCCGGAGGGACCCTGCTGGGGGATATGGTAATAAACCTCCACAGGACTGTTGAACAGGCAAAGGAACACGGCAACACCTTTTATGAAGAACTCACCTTTCTTTTAATTCATGGCCTCCTCCACCTTACCGGATACGACCATGAGGTCAATACATACCAGGCAAGAAAGATGAGAAAAAAAGAGTTGGAGCTTATAGATGCCCTTAAGAAAATGGGTTAATTCCGCAAATCATGCTATAGAAGGAGTACTGCATGCGGCAAGGACACAGCGGCATGTGAGATTCCATCTCCTGGCAGCCTCCGGGATATTAATCCTGAGTTTCATTCTTGGAGTCAAGAAGGATGAGTTCATCCTGATCTCACTTATTGCAGTTGTGGTAATCCTTGCAGAGATGTTGAACTCTGCTTTGGAGGTGACTGTGGATATCATTTCGCCCCAGAAGAGCGAGAAAGCCAGGGTGGCAAAGGATATTGCTGCCGGAGCAGTCCTGATTACGGCCTTCGGGGCCTCTATCATCGGATATAGCATACTTGCCCCTTACATAAAAAAAGCATTCTCCGAAGGTCTGCATATCGCAAAACATACAGGTGAGGATATCGCAATCATTGCCTTGGTCATAGTCCTGATCCTGGTGGTGATAACCAAGGCACATTTTGGCAAGGGACATCCCCTGAGAGGTGGAATGCCAAGCGGACATGCCGCACTGTCATTCTCTGTATGGGTATCTGCGACTTACATCAGTGAGAACTATATAATCTCGATCCTGACCTTTATCACTGCTGTGGCAATCGCCCAGAGCCGGCTTTCAGTCAAGGCCCATAATGCATGGGAGGTTATTCTGGGCGCACTCATGGGATCACTGATTACGTTCGTGCTTTTTAAGGTGTTTTACTGAGAGGGCAAATAAGCTAACAAGCGAGCAAGCTTACAGACTAACAGAATTAGAGGATTACGGACTGAGCAGCTTGCCAGCTTGCTCGCTTGTTAGCCTGCTCGCCTGTTAGCTTGCTCGCTTGTTAGCCTGCTGGCCTGCCAGCTTGTCAGCTTGTTAACGGCATCCTCACCATAAAGGTTGTCCCCTCTTCCGAAGATACAAAGTTTACTGTTCCACCCAAAAGGCTGACATTCTTGTGAACAATGGCAAGACCAAGCCCTGTACCCCTCTCCCTGGTGGTGTAAAAAGGCAGAAAGACCTTCTCCCTTATCTCTTCGGGAATCCCCCTGCCAGTATCACTGACTGCCATCAGAAGGCTGTTGCCTTCCCGTTTTGCTATTATTGTGAGGATGCCTCCATTCGGCATGGCTTCAACAGCATTGCGGATAAGATTGTAAAGTGCCTGCCTCAACAGGACCTCATCACCTTTAAGGGTATACTCCTTAAGTATGGCATCCAGCTTAATATCGTCCCGGTCTTTCAGAAGCTGCTCAACTATGTTTTCAACAATCTCCTTTATATCCACATCCATCATATTGGGGGTTATCGGCTTTGCAAAGGATAGAAAATCTCCGATTATCCTGTCCATAACGTTTATCTCTTTCATTATGGTCTCAACCTCCGGGATGGAACTGATATCCTTCTTCCTTGACAGTATCTTTGCATAACCGGAAATAACGGCCATGGGATTCCTGAGTTCATGGGCTATTCCGAGGGATATCTCACCAAGAGACGACAGCCATTCGCGCAGCCTTATCTGTTTTTCAAGGGATTTCAGTTCAGTAAGGTCTGTAAAGATGAGTATCTGTCCAATGGTATCGCCGTTTCGGTTAAAGAGGGACGACATATTGAGGCCTATCCACCTCTTCTCACCCGCTGCATTTTCATAAAGATACTCTCCACGCTTGAGGCTCTTTCTCGTCTCAATAAGTTCCTTAAGGGGGGAGCGGAAGACCTCGTGATAGGGTCTTCCGACAATGTCCTCCGGTCTGTAGCGCAGTATAACGGCAGCCGCATTATTAACCTTTGTCAGCCTGAGGTCGTTGTCAAGACTTACAACACCGCTGGGAACACTCTGGACGATATTGTCACTGTAACTCTCCACTTCCTCTGCACGGTCCTCAGCCCTCTTTCTGAGCTGGTCCAGCTCCCGCTCATTCTCCTTGAGCCTGGCAACAAGTTCATGAAATGTATCAACCACAAAGGAGACATCCGAACGGTCTTCTTCGGGTTCTTTCCTCTTTTGCCTGAAAATCCTCATAAAGAAAAAGAAGAGGAAGATTATTATTACCAGAAAGAGGATCAGGGAGAGTACAAATGTCTGTTCAGCAAAGAAGTTCACCTTGTTCATGGTTTAAGAATACCCCCTCAGATAAAGCTTCAACAGCTCCTGTCCCCACAGGACAGAGATTGCCGAGCCAAGGGCAAGGAACGGACCGAAGGGTATCCTGGTCTTCCTGCCCTTTCCCTTAAAGAGCATAAGGCCGATACCGATAACCGAGCCTGCCAGACTTCCCAGGAAGGTCGTCAGCAATACGCCCTTCCACCCCGTCAGCGCACCCACCATTGCCATCATCTTTATGTCACCACCGCCCATACCGCCCCTGCTCAGCACTGCCACGGCATAGAAGAGACCGCCTCCAAGAAAAAATCCCGTAAGGGACTGCACCATTCCGAGATTAGTCCCCCTGTCAAAGGGGTCGGAAACCAGGAATATCCCCAGAATCAGGGCTATGACTGCACCGGGGAGTGTGATAGCATCAGGAATAATCTGAAAATCAAGGTCAATGAATGTGATAACGATCAGGGTTGAGAAGTATATCATGAATACAAGACTGCTCAGGCCGGGACCAAATCTCCAAAGCACAAGGACGTAACAGAGTCCATTGAGAAACTCGACTACCGGATACCTGAAAGAGATACGCTCCTTGCAGTACCTGCACCTCCCCCCAAGCAATACAAAGCTGAGCACGGGGATGTTGTCCCATGGTTTCAGACCGTTGCCACAGGAAGGACAACGTGAGGCAGGTCTGACAATCGACAATTCTCTCGGCATCCGGTATATGCAGACATTGAGAAAAGAGCCGATAACAAGACCAAATGCAAAAACAATAGCGTATATCATAACTTATAAAATTGAAAAATCAGGGATGAAATCCTGCATTTATAGTAATTAATCCTCCATTCCTCCATTCCTCCATTCCTCCATTCCTCCATTCCTCCATCACTCCATCACTCCATCACTCCATCACTCCATCCAAAATCCTGTATTTACGGTAATTAATCCTCCAGTTTGCTCAATTCACTTACCCTGCTCTTTGCTGTTTCGATCTCCTCGTTTATAGCCTCAATCTCTTTAAGGATAGTCCGTATCTCCTGATCAGTGAACACATCGGGACTCGGGGATTCCTTTAATTGCAACACCCTCTCGCCCAGGCGCAGGACAATTTCTTCACGTTTTTTTCTGAGGACTTCCAGGTTATTAAGGAGCTTGATAATGGCAAGTTCAATATGGAGTCTTTCACTGAACAGTGAGGCAAGCCATCTGAGTCTCTCCACCCCATTTTGAAACCATTTCTTTATACGCAACCAGTGCATTTCAACCTCCTGTTCCAACATTGGAGTAATGGATTAATGGAGTGTTGGAGGAATGGAGCA
The DNA here is from genome assembly GCA_002898135.1 of bacterium BMS3Bbin07. Classification (GTDB taxonomy): domain Bacteria; phylum Nitrospirota; class Thermodesulfovibrionia; order Thermodesulfovibrionales; family JdFR-85; genus BMS3Bbin07. Next base: position 245 of record BDTQ01000155.1, on the reverse strand, counting down.
TTGATCCAATCCAAATTCTCCAGCTCTCCATCACCCCACTCTCTTTTCCTCTCCATCACTCCAATGTATTTTCAACTCGTCCTGAATATCTCTATTTTACCACGCCAGAACCTCTCAACCCTATCCCTCAGTAATGGATAACCGGACAAATCAGGGTCCTGCCCTATTATTTTAAAGGATTCCTTCCTCGCCATACTCAGCAGCCGTGCATCCCTTATCATGTTGGCCACCTTCAGGTCAGGCAT
>BDTQ01000154.1 GCA_002898135.1 bacterium BMS3Bbin07 | reverse complement strand
GAAAAGGGACATGAAGTCATTGTGTACACAATGAGGCATTATGGGGCCAGAGACGGCGTATATAGGGGGATGAGAATAAAGACCGTTCCTACCCTGAAGAGCAGAAGTCTTGAGAAACTCACGGCTTCATTTCTGGCAGCCGTTGAGCAATGCCTTGAGAAGGATGTGGATATTGTCCATTTTCATGCCTTCGGCCCTGCAATGTTCTGTTTTATTCCAAGATTTTTTGGCAGAAAGGTTGTGGTTCAGGGTCACGGGCTTGAATGGAAGAGGTCGAAATTCGGCAGGATTGGGAAATTCTTTCTGAAATTGGCAGAGCTCCCATCTGTGAGATTTCCACATACTGTAACAGTGGTCTCCAAACAGCAGAAAAAGTACCTGATGGATACCTATGGCATAGAATCATTTTTTATCCCCCCGGGGGTTAATCCTCCCAACATGGAGAGGCCGGACCTTATAAAAGAGTATGGACTTCATGGAAATGATTATATTCTCTTTATGGCAAGGCTTGTAAGGGAGAAGGGCGCACATTATTTGATAGAGGCTTATAAGAGGCTTAACACGGATATGAAACTCGTAATTGCGGGTGATGCCAAACATGAAGATATCTACAAGTCAGAGCTCTACCGAATGGCAGAGGGGAATAGAAATATAATTTTTACGTCTTTTGTGACAGGGAAGATGCTTGATGAACTCCTTTCGAACAGTTATCTCTTTGTTTTACCTTCCGAGATGGAGGGTTTGCCGATTGTCCTTCTTGAGGCAATGAGTTATGGTAACTGCTGTCTTGTCAGCAATATTCCTGAAAACCTTGAGGTTCTGAATGATTCTGGCTATATGTTCAGGAACAAGGATATTGATGACCTCTCGGCAAAGCTGCGCTATTTGATAGAAAACCGTAAGGCTGTGGAGATGGTAAAGGAGCGGGCAAAGAGCCATGTCCTTGAGACTTACCACTGGGACAGGATTACTGTGCAGTTTGAAGAGATTTACAGGAAGCTCTTATAAACCGGATTGAACGATTATTATTAAACCGGCAAAATACAGAGTTTTTAACTGCATAAGAGTTTATTGCACAAACAGAAGAAAAGCTGTATATGTCATTCTGAATTTATTTCAGAATCTATAGAAAACAATAGGGTATGTGATGCAGCCGATGGGTTAACGGCTGAAGGAGAGTGCCTGAAAAAATTCATTTTCGATACCTTAATCCACGATTCATCAAGTTACTGCCTTTCAAAGTTAAGTACAAAAGGGTTCGGACTATATAAATAAATGTTCATCGAGTTAATGAATTTTTTCAGGTGCTCTCCTTCAGCTGGATACGGTTGAAATGATATGTTACTTCCTCTTCAGGGCCTTCTCAACCGTCCTGATAGCGCAGAACTCACCGCACATGCTGCAGACCTCTGTTTCTGAAGGCGGGACCTCAGAGCGGTAACGCCTTACCTTTTCGGGATCAAGACTCAGCTCTATCTGACCGTTCCAGTCAAGGGCCTTTCTCCGGCGAGCCATTTCCCTGTTGCGCTCGATTGCACCCGGTATTCCCTTGGCAATATCTGCTGCATGAGCTGCAATTTTTGATGCTATTACGCCTTCTCTTACATCGTCAATAGATGGCAGTCTGATATGTTCGGCAGGGGTGACATAGCAGAGGAAATCTGCCCCTGCTGATGCCGCAATTGCGCCACCAATCGCAGCAGTTATATGGTCATAACCCATGGCAATATCCGTTACGAGCGGGCCGAGGACATAAAAAGGCGCCCCATTGCATAGCTCTTTTTCCATCCTTATATTAAGCTCAACCTGATTCAGGGGGACATGGCCAGGCCCTTCGATCATGCTCTGAACCCCTGCAACCTGTGCCCTCTGGTGCAGCTCTCCAAGTATGATAAGCTCCTGTACCTGTGCCCGGTCTGTGGCATCTGCAATACAGCCAGGTCTCATCCCATCACCAAGACTGAGAGTCATGTCGTATTTTTTTGCAATATCGAGCAGCCTGTCGTAATACTCATAGAGCGGGTTTTCTCTTTTATTATAAATCATCCATTCAACTAAAAATGCACCACCGCGGCTTACCACATCAAGTATCCGGCCCTCATTGCGCAGGTGTTTTACGGTATCAAGGGTAAGTCCTGAATGGACGGTAATGAAATCAACTCCCTCCTTGCCGTGGTCTTCAATAACGTTGAACAGATCCTCCACGGTCATCTTTGCCATTGAGCCATATACCTCTACTGCCCGTACGATTGCCTCATAAATAGGAACAGTTCCGATGGGCACAGGGGATTTTCTGAGCATCAAGCTCCTCATGTCCTTTATCGGACCGCCTGTGGAAAGGTCCATAACTGCATCTGCTCCATACCGGACGAGGGTGTCCAGCTTCTCCATCTCCTCTTCAAAAGAGATGCGGTCTTTTGATGTGCCGATATTTGCATTGATCTTTGTCTTGAGCCCTTTGCCAACGGCAACCGGTTCGATCTGGTGAATATTATTGCGAAGGATTACAGTAACGCCCTCTGCAATGTCCCTGCTCAATATTTCAGGGGAGACACCTTCCAGTTCAGCGCATCTCCTGACCTCCTCTGTTATTTCTCCGCTTTTTGCTGATTCTATTCTTGTCATAGTTTTAACCTCGGGTTTTCAGTGTTTACAGGAGCATTCCTTCAAGGGGACTGCTTGCAGTTGCATAAAGTTTTTTCGGAATTCTGCCTGCCTTACAGGCAAGTCTTCCTGCAATAACGGCATGTTTCATCGCCCTGGCCATTGCAACAGGGTCTTTGGCCCCGGCAATTCCTGTATTTATAAGTGCCGCATCACAGCCAAGCTCCATTGCAATTGCAGAATCGGAAGCAGTTCCAACTCCGGCGTCAACTATTACAGGGGTATCAACAGTCTCAAGGATTATCTTTATATTGTATGGATTTCTTATGCCGAGGCCGGAACCGATAGGCGCACCAAGGGGCATTACTGCAGCAGCGCCTGCATCGACGAGTCTCTTTGCAATGATCGGATCATCATTGGTGTAAGGGAAGACAATGAAGCCCTCTTTTGCAAGAATCTCGGTTGCCTTGAGGAGTCCGCAAACATCCGGAAAGAGTGTTTTTTCATCACCTATAACCTCAAGCTTGACCATGTCGGAGACTCCGGCCTCCCTTGCAAGGCGTGAATATCTCAGGGCATCCTCAACCGTGTAACAACCAGCTGTATTGGGAAGGATTTTGTATTTTTTCGGGTCTATGTAGTCAAGGAGATTGGGTGATTTCCTGTTCAGGATATTAACTCTTCTGACCGCAACTGTGACAACGTCTGTGCCGGATGCTTCAATTGCCTTTGCTGTTTCCTCAAAATCCCTGTATTTGCCGGTTCCAACCCAGAGCCGTGACTTAAACTCTATTCCCCGTATAATAAATCTGTCTTCCATAACATCCTCCTCCCACAAAGCTTACAACCTCTATAGTATCACCATCTTTCAGGATATAAGTCCTGTAATCAGACTTACTGATAATCCTGAGGTTTACTTCTACAGCAACCCTCTCCGAATGTACATTAATCTCCTTCAGGAGGTCATCTACACTATTTACATCCCCGGTGATGTATGCCTCTCCGTTTAAGCGTATTCTCATATTTACCTGGATTGGAGTTTTGAATTTTTATTACTCCATTCCTCCACAACTCCATCACTCCATGGTTTATCAAGCGTGATTAAAAAAAACAAAAAAACCGTATCCCTGGATGGAATACGGCTTCCATCCCTTTCCCTACGCCGGTATGACCCGGATCAGGTTCGAGGGGTCCCCCGCACGGATTTTCTTGCGGGGCTCTCAGGCTCATGCCTCCCCCAGGGACATTAGAAACTTATGTTTAAGCGATTCTTATGATTAAAGTATAGTTAATATAAATAATAAATGTCAAACAGGTATAACAGTGGCCTTCTCAATTGTGTCTAATATTTCAACAATCACCCTGTTTGAAAGGAGCATTCCCTTTTCGGTCAGGCGGATCCAGCCGTTTTTCTTCAGGATAAGGCCTTCCTGCTCAAGGTGATGAAGCAGTTCAGAGGCAGTTGATATTGTATCGGCGTTAATTCCCCTGTCTGTCCTGAGCTTTAAAAATATTTCCTCGTTGACCCTGTCGAGCTCTGTCAGAATTATCTCTTCCACTACAGCCCTGCCTCTTTCTTCCATAAGCCTGATATAACCTGTGATGTCCTGGATATTGCGCAGCCTGGTCTCCCGGACAAGGGTATGGGCTGAGGCCCCAAATCCCAGATACTCTCCCCGCATCCAGTAGTTCATATTATGTCTGCAATGATAGCCTTTCCTGGAATAACTGGAAATTTCGTAATGTAAATAACCTTTTCCTGCAAGCAAGTCTGATACAAGTTCATACATGGCAATTTTGTCATCATCACCCGGAAGCATTATCTTTCCTTCAGCCAGCATGTATGAAAGTGGAGTGCCTTTTTCAACAGACAATTCGTATGCCGAGATATGAGTTGGCTTGTAGCCGAGAGCCTGGGTTAAGGTATCTCTTAATCCCGCAAGGTCCTGTCCGGGTATACCATATATGATATCAACGGAAAAATTATCAAAATACCTGCTTATCCATTTCAATGCATTCCGTGAGTCAGTCTCGTCGTGTACTCTTCCAAGGAACCTGAGTT
>BDTQ01000153.1 GCA_002898135.1 bacterium BMS3Bbin07 | reverse complement strand
TTGAGGATGTGGGGAATATAATACTGAATGTAACAATCGGCGCCACTGCAATTCATGAAATTATTGGTCCACACATTGCAAAGTTTTCCCTCAGGAGGGCAGGGGAACTCAAAGGAGGTGAGTGATGAAAAGGGTAGAGGATTTGCTTGGTTTGATTAAAAACATAAGGCCCATCACTGTTGACGATGATGCAACTATTGATGAGGTGGTGGAGAAGATGCTCGCTTTTCAGAGGGACAGGGCCGTGTACGTGATTGCCAGGGAAGGTATACTTACCGGAATAATATCCCTTGGCGATATATCAAGGCACCTCCTCGCCGGGGGGGTATATCACGGTGAAAGGCATATGCCTGGAAGGTCGATACTCTCGACCTTTATGGCTGAAAAGGCCGCTGATATCATGACCAGGTCTGTTATTACGACTCAGCCGGAAGAGGAGCTGAACAGTTTGATTAAAAAGATGATAGATCACAGACTGAAGGTTATCCCCGTTGTTGATGCCAAAGGAAAGCTCCTTGCCTCAATAAATCTGCTCGATATTTTTGAGCTTAAAGCAGAGGAGAAGATATGATTTTTTAACAGCAGCGTCATGTCAACCTTAGGTAGTGTCGGGGTGTTTGAATTGTCATTCCCGCTACGTCGGGAATCATATCCCTCTTTGATTCCGGACAAGCCGGAATGACAGTTGACACGACAGTAGCTTCTAACCCTCCTTTGAGAGTTCAAAGGCATCATGCAGCACCCTTACTGCAAGTTCCGTATACTTGGCGTCTATAACACAGGATACCTTTATCTCCGAGGTACTTATCATCTTTATATTTATTCCCTGTTCTGCGAAGGTCTCAAACATCTTTGCCGCAACCCCTGAATGTGTCTTCATTCCCACTCCGACAATAGAGACCTTGGCAATATTGTTGTCCACGGATATGCCTTTTGCATTGAGGTTCTGAACCACGTCTTCGGTAATCCTTACCGCCTTCTGTACGTCGGGCCTGGGCACTGTAAAGGAGATATCCGTTGATTTTCCGTCACTGCTTACGTTCTGAACAATAATATCAACTACAATATCAGCATCTGCAATGGATTTAAATAGCCTTGCAGCAATCCCGGGTTTATCAGGCACGCCAAGGATGGTTATTTTGGACTGATTCTTGTCATATGCGACTCCTGATACCAAAACCTTTTCCATATCTTTATCCTCCCTGATCACAAGGGTCCCAGGTTTATCTGTAAAACTTGACCTTACAACCAAAGGGACATTATATTTCATGGCAAACTCCACTGAACGTGTCTGCAACACCTTTGCGCCGAGGCTTGAAAGTTCGAGCATCTCCTCATATGATATCTTCTCAAGCTTTCTTGCCTCATGCACAATGTCCGGGTCTGTAGTGAATACGCCCTCAACATCAGTATATATTTCACAGAGGTCTGCACCGAGTGCAGCGGCTACAGCCACTGCCGTAAGATCAGAGCCGCCCCTTCCAAGGGTTGTCACCTCTGCTGTTTCGGTTGTGCCCTGAAAACCTGCGATAACCGGTACATAGCCTTCACTTATCGCTTTCCTTACCTGTGTTGCAGTAATCCTTTCAATCTTTGCCCTGGTATGGGCTGTATCTGTAACAATACCGACCTGCCTGCCGGTAAAAGACCTGGCCTTGATGCCGAGTTCGTTAAGTGCAATAGCAGTGAGGGCAGCGCTGATCCGTTCCCCGGAGGACAGTAGCAGGTCCATCTCCCTCTCGGGGGGCGTAGGAGATATCTCGTTGGCAAAGGTGATGAGTTTGTCCGTCTCGCCTGCCATTGCAGAGACTACAACGACAACGTCGTTACCTTCTCTTCTTGTCCTCGCAACACGTTCTGCAACTGCCTTGATCCTTTCCGTGTTGCCCACGGACGTGCCGCCGTATTTCTGAACAACGAGCATTAAACCGAAACCTCCCTTACCTTTGTAAAAATAGCCGCAGATTTTCGCAGATTAACGCAGATTTTTTTTAATATAATACATAATACCAGCGGTCTCTGCCGCAGTGTAGTTCACTTATTAGTCTGTTACATAAATCGTAGATTGTTATTCTGAATACGTATCTCTTGATTCATCTGCGTTCATCTGCGGCTTAAATCAGACTTTTGTATCTTTACAAAGCGCCCTTGATAAAATAATCCATCAGCCTGTGCCCTTCCTCAATCACCACTATCCCGTCTCTCTCTGTGATGGATTCGTCAAAGGTAACCCCGGGGTTATCCTTGACATCAGTACTGTCGTATATAACAAAAGGTACCGGGTCAGCGGTGTGTGTGCGCACCTCTACAGGGGTAGGGTGGTCGGGCATAAGGAGTATTCTGTACTGCTCAAAAGAGCGTGCCCCCCTTATAACGGTTCCCACCACAAGGGCATCAAAGTCCTCAATGGCCCTGATCTTGTCCCTGTAATTACCGCCATGTCCGGCTTCATCCGGAGCCTCCACATGGATATATACAAAATCGTGCTTATCGAGGGCTTTTAAAGCATACTCGGCCTTTCCCATGTAATTGGTGTCGAGATACCCGGTAACTCCTGGGACCTTGAGTATCTCAAACCCTGCATATATCCCGAGTCCCTTTGTAAGGTCAACTGCACTGACAAGTGCGCCTGAGACACCATACTTTTCGCGGAATGTGGATATGTCGGGTCTCCGGCCCTGTCCCCACAGCCAAATGCTGTTTGCAGGAAGCTTTCCTTCGGATACCCTTTTTTTATTAACCGGATGACCTTCAAGGACTGCAACAGACATGGCCATAAGGTCTCTTATAATATCCTCTCCCTTTCCCACAGGAAGATATTCGGTTATCTCTTTTCCGATAATGTCATGCGGAGGTATGCACTCCAGTTCATATTCACCGTTCTTCCAGACCATGAGATGCCGATAGCTTATGCCGGGATGAAAGGTTATGGAATCCTCACCAAGTTCCCTGTTTAATGCCTCGATTAATTCCCCCGCCTCTTCAGTGCTTATATGTCCTGCACAGTAGTCCTCCATTATGGCCCTGTCTCTTTTCCTGTTGTGCTTCAGGGTAACGAGGTTGCATCTGAAGGCAACCTCTGTGTTATCGAGCTGAACGCCCATGCTGACTGCCTCAAGCGGGGCCCTGCCGGGGTAATACTGTGCCGGGTTATAGCCGAGGATGCTCAGGTTGGCAACATCAGAGCCCGGACTGAACCCCTCGGGAATGGTCCTTGCTTTTCCGAGGGTCCCTGTCCTGGCAAGTCTGTCCATGTTGGGCGTGAATGCGGCCTGAAGGGGTGTCTTTCCGTCAAGTTCCTCAATGGGCCTGTCAGCCATTCCATCACCTATGATGACAATATATTTCATGGTCTCCCTTCTCTTAAAATTCCAACACGCTGTTTAGGGCATCTTCAACAGCCTTGACTGTTGCCTGTGTCCGCTTTGGTTCTTTAGCAACCCTGAAGACAGTGTCCGGGTCTTTAAGTCCGTTTCCTGTGAGGGTGCATACCACTGTTTCACCACCACTGAAATAACCCTGCCTGTAAAGTTTTATTACACCTGACAGAGAGGCTGCTGAGGCCGGTTCACAGAATATACCCTCGGTTGAGGCTATGAGACTGTAAGCATCGAGTATCTCTTCATCAGTGACGGCCTCTATCAGTCCGCCTGATTCGTCCCTTGCCTCTACAGCGAACTTCCAGCTTGCAGGATTCCCAATACGTATGGCCGTTGCAACGGTTTCCGGTTTTTCTACTGGTTTGCCAAGGACAATCGGGGCAGCCCCTGCAGCCTGAAACCCGAGCATCCGGGGTAAAGTATTAATAATGCCTTCCCTGTGGTAGTCATTATATCCCCGCCAGTATGCAGTGATATTTCCGGCATTTCCTACCGGCAGGGCATGGAAATCCGGTGCCTTTCCAAGCTGGTCGCACACCTCATAGGCAGCGCTCTTCTGTCCCTCGAGCCTGTAGGGGTTCAATGAGTTGACCATGGTTATCGGGTATTTTTCCACCATCTCCTTGACAATCGTGAGGGCCCGGTCAAAATTATCCTCAATCTGTATAACCTCTGCGCCATGAATCATGGCCTGAACAAGCTTTCCAAGGGCAATCTTGCCCTCCGGAATGATGACAATAGCCTTCAGTCCGGCCCTTGCTGCATAGGCTGCGGCAGAAGCGGATGTGTTTCCGGTAGAGGCGCATATGACAGCTTTTGAGTTGTCCTCAACTGCCTTTGATATAGCCATTGTCATTCCGCGGTCTTTGAAGGAGCCGGTGGGGTTTGCACCATCAAACTTAAAGTAAAGCTTTAGGTTTAAGCCGACTCTCGCGCAGAGATTAACCGCACTGATAAGTGGTGTGTTTCCTTCAAGAAGGGTTATTATAGGCGTCTTTTCAGTAACGGATAAGTATTTCCTGTATGTATGGAGAATCCCCCTCCATCTCCTGCACATTCGATCTTCCTGTTCAGATGAGACAGGCATTCGGGGTTCGCTCTTGGGCATCGAGATAAAACCTCCTTGTGATAGTAAATAAGAATTTAATCTTTAACTCTGAGACACAACGATACGGTAATGAAATCCGGCACTATTCAATAATATCTCCCTCAACAAGCTCAACCTTGACTCCTTGTTCAGTAAGGGACTTAAGACCATCATCGAGATTCTTCTCTTCCCCTTCAAGCTCGAGAATCATCTCTCCAACCGTCTCGCTTACCCGTGCCCTTCTTATATTCGGCATTACATCAAACTTTTTAGCCATTGTAAAGAGTACGGGTTCTTTTATAAGGTGCTGTGGAAAGGTTAATTTTACTCTTCGTTTCATGAGTTCCCCCCTTCCGCCTGCTATGGCAGGTACTATGGAGACCTCATCTCCATCCTTTACCTCTGTCTCCTCGGCTTTTAAAAACCTTATATCTTCTTCATTCAGATAGATATTTACAAACCTCCTGATCTTGCCGCCTTCGGAGACCCTTTCTGCCAGTCCGGGGTAACGCGAATCAAGATCCTGTATCATCTCTATTATCTTTCCCGGTTTCCCTTCCACCACTTCCTGACCGTCGGTCAGTCTCTGAAGGGGTGTCGGGATCCTTACCTTTACTGCCATAAATACCTCCTTTCGTAATTTTGGACTTACAATTTATTTAATATCTCCTCAAAGGATGCAAGGTTCGGTTTTATATGATGCGGTTCGGCCACCTTTCCCTGGAGCGCCTCCTGGGTCTTCATACCATTACCCGTGACACAGATAACCGTTACTTCATCTTTGTCTATATATCCCTTTTCAATCAGTTTTCTTGTAACCGCCACAGTTACGCCACCTGCTGTTTCTGCAAATATACCTTCTGTCCTGGCGAGGAGTTTTATTCCCTCAACTATCTCATCATCCGTGACCTCTTCACCGTAACCGCCGGATTCCTTTACCACCCTGCAGGCATAGAACCCGTCTGCCGGGTTGCCTATGGCAAGTGACTTTGCCACGGTATCCGGTTTTATGGGCCGTATAACATCGGTATTGTTTTTGATGGCAGTAACAATAGGATTGCAGCCCATTGCCTGAGCAGCAAATATCTTCGGATTTGCTTCATCCAGAATCCCCACCTCCCTGAACTCCTTAAAAGCCTTCCATATCTTTGTCAGAAGAGAGCCGCTTGCGCAGGGGACTATGACATTGTCAGGAGCCTTCCAGCCCAGTTGCTCTGCTACCTCAAACCCGATAGTCTTTGAGCCTTCGGCATAAAAGGGGCGGATATTGATGTTTACAAAGGCCCAGTTGTATTTGTTTGCAATCTCGCTGCATAGTCTGTTGACATCATCGTAATTGCCATCCACTGCTATAAGGTTAGGCTTAAATACCAGTGAGGCAACAATTTTGGTTGCCTCAAGTGTGGCGGGTATGAAGATAAACCTCTTGAACCCGGCCTTTGCCCCGTGGGCAGAGACGGAATGTGCAAGGTTGCCTGTTGAGGCACAGGCGACTGTATCAAAGCCGAATTCCTTTGCCTTTGTAAGTGCAACCGCTACGACCCTGTCCTTGAAAGAAAGGGTCGGGTGTGCCACAGTGTCGTCTTTTATATATAGCTCTTTCACACCGAAAATTTTTGCAAGGTTTTCAGCCTTTATCAGGGGTGTAAAGCCCGAATTCAACCCTACCTGGGGCTCACCCTCTATCGGCATGAGCTCTTTGTATCTCCAGAGGTTTTCCGCCCTCCCTTCTATCGTCTTTCTTGAGACCACCTTCTTTATCGCCTGATAGTCATAGACAACCTCAAGGGGTCCAAAGCAGAACTCACACACATAGATGGGCTCTATGTTATATTTTCTGCCGCATTCTCTACACTGCAGTCCTGTTACAAATCCCACTTTTCTGCCTCCTTTCCTGAACTTCCCTAAGGTTACACAACACAATAAAAGTATTCTATTTTACAGAATTACAAGCGGAAAATTAAAGGTTTTTTACATATTTGATTTCAACCGGTTCTAATGTCTCTCCAAACGGCCTTGTTCTACGTGCTATAACCCTTCTTTTTTGTTATGTTATAATCTCCGTTATGAGAATTATCATTATAGGTGCCGGTGAGGTAGGATACCATATATCAAAATTCCTATCCAGAGAAGAAGGGGTGGAGGTAGTTGTTGTAGATACAAACAAGGAACAGCTCAGGAGAATAAGTGAGGAGCTTGATATTGCCGTAGTGGAAGGGGAGGGGGGATCCCCGTCGGTTCTGAAGGAGGCCGGCGCCGAGAAGGCATCCATTCTGCTTGCAGTAACCAATAGTGACGAGACCAATATGATCTCCTGTCTTGTGGCCAAGGCCCTCTTTAATATACCGCGGAAGATTGCCAGAATAAGAAACGATGAGTACTATGCCAACAGGCTTCTCCTTGCAAGGGATAACCTTGATATAAACCCTGTTATTAACCCTGAGCTCGAATCCGCAAGTGCAATTCTCAGGATTATCGATGCCCCGTTTGCCACAGATGTTGAAGAGTTTGAGGGTGGCATGATAAAGGTTATCGGGTTCAGGGTTCAGAAGGACTCCCTGCTTGCCGGAAAGACTTTACAGGAGTTCAGGGAGAGGATTAGGGAAAAAGTGCTGATAGGCATTATTCAGCGTGAGAACAGCGCGATAATCCCCTCGGGAAAGGACAGGATTGAGGAGAATGATATCGTCTATCTGCCTGTTCACAGTGACCACGTCCACAGGACGGCGGCCTTAATCAGTGGTGCCCTGAAACCTGTAAGGAATATGATTATAGTAGGGGGTGGCAGGATAGGTTTTCATGTAGCAAGGGAGATGGAGAAGAAGGACGTGACCGTAAAGATAATCGAGAAGAA
>BDTQ01000152.1 GCA_002898135.1 bacterium BMS3Bbin07 | reverse complement strand
GCTGCAATCGAGGCAGCCATACGGGCAGGACTCAGGAGGATTGTCGGGGTGACATGCTGAACAATGAGCATCTCCCCTCTAAAAAGAGGGGGCAGTGGGTGTGTAAAGAGCGGGTTTTCATCTGGTTAACTGTTTGATATTGCTGACGAACATGTCTTTCTGAATAAATGCCGGGTTAATAGTAAGAAAACAGGTTTGAAAAGACAGTGAGTGTGAGAGGCTAAATGATTTCTGGTATAATGATTCAAGGTCCCACAGAGCAATTGTGTTATAAAGTGTAAGGAGGTGGTGAGATGAAAATAAAAGAGATAGTCTTTATTGTGGAAGAAGACCCTGAAGGTGGATATACAGCCAGAGCTCTTGGATACTCTATCTTTACCGAGGCTGAAACCATAGAAGAATTGAAAGAGAGCGTTAAGGATGCCCTCAGGTGTCACTTTGATAAAGATGAAGAAGTTCCGGATATAGTTCGTCTGCACATTGTAAAAGAGGAAACATTTGCCTATGCCTAAGATTCCCCGGGATATATCAGGTAATGAGTTAGCTAAACTCTTCAGGAAATACGGTTATGAGCTTGTTAGACAGACAGGGAGTCATATACGGTTAACTTCAGCCTGCAAGGGGTCCGAACACAAGATAACAATTCCAAATCACAATCCAGTCAAGATTGGCACGTTAAACAATATACTGAATGATGTTGCTGAGCATCTTAAAATCTCCAAACATGTTCTTATAAATAAGCTGTTTGGTAGGCAGGATTGAAAGGCACACACCCCTGCGCCCCTCTTGATAGAGGGGAAATACTTTGACATCTGCTAAAGAGATATAATCTCACCTTCCATTTTATCTATATCAACCACTGCAATTGTTGCCTTGCCATAGAGCCAGTGACCTGCCTCTCCAGGGTTTACCATCAATGTATTGTTAATCTTTTCAATCTCTGCAACGTGTGTATGACCATAAACTATCAGGTCGAAATGTCCACTTGCAGCAAGGTCGTCAACAAGGTCAGGCTCATGCATCACCACTATCCTTTTTTCTGAAAACGTGAACTTATGCGGCTGACGGTGGATTCTGCCCCTTGAACGGTCCCTGAGCAGTAGCCTGTCTCCGTCGTTGTTTCCGTAAATACCGACAAAATCAGCCTTCAGCTTGTCAAATGGTTTCAGGGAAAAAGGGGATGTAAAATCACCTGCATGAATAACAAGGGCAACCCCTCTTTCATTAAAGACAGCAACAGACTGCTCTATCCTGTCTACGTTATCATGGGTATCAGATATCAATCCAACCAACATAAAATCCTCCTGAGTCAGTGCATCTTTATTGTATTTTCTATGCCAAGCCTGATCATCATAACCGCTATGGATGCAAGGAGTATGGCCATCAGCTTGGAGAGGGCCATCATGCCGTTTTTCCCGAGATAGCGCGTTATCCTTGTTGAACTGCGGAAAAAGAGCCAGACGATTATGAGGTTCAGCAACAGGGCCGTCACGGTCAGGCCGACTCCATAGTGTTCAATCAGTACAAGTAAAGTGGTAAGCACTGCGGGACCCACTATAAGGGGCACCCCAATGGGAACCACCCCTACCCCTTCGTCAACAACCCTTTTTCTTTTATAATCGCTCCTGACTACTTCGAGAATTGCTATCACAAGCAGGAGAAGCCCCCCTGCTATCTTGAAATCATCAACTGTAATGCCCAGCAGTCTGAATATCACCTCGCCGACTGCCACAAAACCCATGCTTACCAGGAAGGCGGTGAGAAGGGAAAGGTTAATGACTCGCTCTGTTTTCTTCTGTGGTAACCCTGCTGTATATGCCATAAAGAGGGGCAACAGGGCGAATATGTCAACAGCTACAAAGATGGGTATGAATGTATTGGGTAAATCCTTTATGTAAGACGGAATTGAAGTCATTATTTTATGAACCTTAAAGCAATGAATCCCCCAATTAAAATAACTGCAAATCCGTATGTAAGAAGGTTAAAATACCTGTCAATAAAGTTTCTGATATGTTTACCGAAAAGATAGATTAATCCGCCGACAAGAAAGAACCTTGCACCCCTGCTCAGGAATGAGACCACCATAAAAACCGAAAAATCCACCTGGAAAAAGCCTGCAGAGATGGTAAACACCTTGTACGGGATCGGGGTAAACCCGGCTATCGCAATCGCCCAGGCCTCATAGTCCCGGAAATAGGTCCTGACCATATCAAATGTCTCCTTACTCACATAATGAAAGAGGATGCCCTGGCCTATGGACCAGAATTTCATCCCGATAAAAAACCCCAGGGCACCTCCGATAACAGAACCTACCGTGCAGACCCCTGCATAGTAAAAGGCCCTTTTGCGCAATGAAAGGCTAAGGGCAATAAGGAGCACATCAGGGGGGACAGGGAAAAAGGATGATTCGGCTACGGCAAGCAGAAAAAGGGCCGGAACACCATAGGGTGTCTCTGCCCAGTGCAAAACCCAGTCATAAAGCCTCCTCACTATCTTCACAATATTAATAATAAACAAAACGAATTAGAAATACAAATATCCCCCTCCTTATTGACTCTGAAAAATGATAAATGCTAATTTAATGCATTGCTCTCTGCATCAGACGATGCCATCAGCTTCTTTAAGGGGAGGACAGAAATGGATAGCAGTCCGCTTATAACGCTTCAGAAATACGGCCAGAGCTTCTGGTATGACAATATCAGCAGGGGGCTTCTGAAATCAGGTGAGCTGAAGAGGATGATAGAGGAAGAAGGGCTCAGGGGCGTAACTTCGAACCCCACAATATTTCATAAATCCATCCAGTCCGGCAATGACTATGATGAACAGCTCCATCAACTGCTCGGCAAGGAGGCCTCTGAGAAGGATATGTTTTATGCCCTTGCAATACAGGATATCGTTGAGGCCTGCGAAGTGCTTATGCCTGTTTATGAGGAGAGTAACGGACTGGACGGATATGTGAGCATTGAAGTTGACCCTCATCTTGCTTATGATACTGAAAGGACCGTCACAGAGGCAACCGAACTTGCTGAAAGGATAGGAAAGCCGAACCTCATGGTAAAGGTTCCGGCCACCGGGGAAGGCCTTCCTGCTGTTGAAGAACTCCTTTACCGCGGGTACAACATCAATGTCACACTCCTCTTCTCTGTAAAACGGTATAAAGAGGTTCTAAATGCTTATATGAAAGGGATTGAGAGAAGGGTCTCGGAAGGCAAGCCTGTTGACAGGGTTGCCTCTGTTGCAAGCTTCTTTGTAAGCAGGGTGGATACCCTTGCAGATAAACTCCTTGAGGAAAAACTGAAGATGGCGGGGGATGATGACGAAAAAGCGAGAATAAAATCCCTTATGGGCAAGGCAGCCGTTGCAAACGCAAAGATAGCCTACCAGCTCTTTAAGGATGCATTCTCTTCACAAAGATTCTTTGTCCTGATGGAAAAAGGGGCAAAGATACAGAGATTGCTCTGGGGCAGCACAAGCACAAAAAATCCGGCATACCGTGATGTCCTGTATGTTGAGGAACTTATAGGCCCCGGCACAGTAAATACAATGCCCGATGCCACATGGAGGGCTTTTAAGGACCATGGAAAGGTCAACCGGACTATTGACGCGGATATCGAGGCTGCACTGGCAACCATCCAGTCAATAGAGGAGCTGGGCGTCAGCATTGACCGGGTTACAAAGGAACTCGAGGATGAAGGTGTAAGACTCTTCACCGAATCCTTTGATGCACTGCTTAACCTGATTGCCGGGAAAAAAAGGACAGGGACCTGTTAACCTTAAACCTATCATGAAAACCTGGATTTTAATCATACCTGTTACCCTCTTCTTCCTCATCTCCTGTGCAACGCCGTCAAGGCAGGCGAGACAGAATGAGGCAGAGGCCCATTTTAAACTCGCCATATCTCACCTGGAAAGAGGCCAGATGCAGGCAGCTTTTGTAGAGCTGCAAAAGAGCATCGAGCTTGCTCCCCGGAATAAAAGGGCACATAATGCCCTTGGTATCGTATACCGTTACTTCGAAAATACGAAAAAAGCTGAAGAGGCTTTTAGGACAGCTATCAGTATAGACCCGCAATATTCAGAGGCATATAATAACCTCGGTGTGGTCTACATGAAGACCAGGCAATGGGACAAGGCTATCGAGGCATTCCGGAAGGCCCTGGATAACCTGCAGTATCATACGCCTGAAACGGCCTTTACCAACCTTGGAAAGGTTTATTACAGGAAAGGTGAGTTTGCCAAATCGATACGCGCTTACAAAAAGGCCATCAAACGGGCGCCGGACTATAATGCCCCTTACTATGGATTGGCACTCTGCTATAATGCCCTGGCCAGATATGGTGACGCCTCCGAGGCACTTACCGAGGCCATCAAACTTGATTCCTTTTTTAAAGGAGACAGGGAAAAGGCAAAACAAGAGTTGATCAGGCAGAAACTGAAGGCTGTTGATATGGATGAGGAACAGGATTATATTAACTTACTCGAGATACTCCGTTACTGAAAAACAAATGGAAACAAATGAGTATGTGGAGCGGCTTTACCTTGAGGCCGTAAAGGTCATGAGAAACGCAATTGCACCTTACTCCGGGTTCAGGGTCGGGGC
>BDTQ01000151.1 GCA_002898135.1 bacterium BMS3Bbin07 | reverse complement strand
TTGAGTTTGTGCCTCAGGAACTCCTCAACAGTACATTGATAGAGCCGCCTGCTTTCCTTCCTGAGTCTCTTAAGTTCAAATGCCCTCTCCACTACAGTCCTGAGTTCATCACAATCTACAGGTTTCATGGTATAGAAAAAGGCGCTATCCATAATAGCATCGATTCCTGCCCTCCTTTTGTCCTGTTCAATCATAACTATGGAGAGGAGGTCTGTGTTCAGGTCATTGAGACTCCGAAGGCAATCAAGACAATCACCATCAGATAATCGGCTGTCAATCAGGACAATCTGGGAATCCCTTGATGCCTTGACCCCCGAGGCAATGTCTTTTTTCACCTTTACATCGATATTGGACTCTCTGAACGTTGTTTTTACAATATCGGTAGTTGATGGGTCAGAGCTTATCAGTAAGATCTCTTCTTTAGATATTGACAAAGGGCCCTCTGTTTTTATAGGATAAAAAGTATCTAAACTTATAAACTAAGGAGGTTTTTTCAAATGCCGGTATATGAATATACATGTATAAAATGCAAAGAGACTTTTACTCTCTTACAGAGGATCGGAACTACAGAAAAGGATACCATATGCCCCCACTGCGGTTCAAGCGAAATAAAAAAACTTATCACCTCTTTTTCCTGTTCTGTCTCCGGAGATGGCCTGACAGGGCTAACCTCAGGCTTTACAGGCGGGACCTGAGGCCCTTCTTCATGCTGAGCAGTTGCTCAGCTTTTCCTCTGCAGGTTCCGATTCAGGCATCAGTATCCTGACAGCCGTTCCCTTGCCCTCCTCACTCTCTATCTTCATCTCCCAGCCATGAGCCTTTACAAGGTGCTTTACAATTGCAAGGCCAAGCCCTGTCCCTCCAAGCTCTCTTGAACGTGAAGGGTCAACCCTGAAAAACCTTTCACCAAGCCTTAACAGATGCCTCTTTGGAATCCCTATGCCCGTGTCCTCAACCGAGATTATGTATCCAGAGCCCTGCTTCTCGGTCTTTACAGTAACGTGGCCGGAATCTGTAAACTTTACAGCATTGTCTATAAGGTTTGTAAGTATTTGTATCAGCCGGTGGGGGTCGGCCTCAATCTCTGTGCATCCCTTCTGCATATCCTTTGCAAGGGATATTCCCTTTCCATTGCAAAGTGTTTCAAAACCTTTAAAGACATCGTCAATCAGGGGCTCAAGCGGGAGAGGCCTCTTTTCAAGAGGCATTGCGCCAAATTCAATCCGTGAGAGTTTTATGAGGTCTCCTATCAGGCGGTCCATCCTTTCAGTATGAGACTTTATGGTATTAAGAAACCTGAGTGCGTCATTCCTGTCCTCAATTGCTCCGTCAAGCAGGGTCTCTGTAAATCCCCTTATGGCAGTTATGGGGGTCTTGAGTTCATGCGAGACATTTGCAACAAAATCCCTCCTTGTCTCGTCCGTCCTTTTACCTTCGGTAATATCCCTGAAAACGATCATTGCCCCTGTATATTCCCTGCCAACAGGAGAGTCCGCCTTATCTTCCGTGATACTGTTGCCGAAAAAAGGTATGGCCTTTATCCGGAGATGTTTATCAATAGGTTCGACGAAAGCCTCTTTTTTCAAAGACCTGTCGGTCCTGATTATCTCGATCAACTCGGTCAGTTCGGGCACCCTTATTACCTCGTTCAAGCCCCTGCCCTTGAGTTGTGATGACTTGACATTAAAGAGGGCTTCAAAGGCAGGATTAACAAACCTGACCACATCGTTGTTATCAAGAAGGACAATGCCATCGGGAAGATTCTTCAGCGTGGATTCCAACCTGTGGCTCTGTTCATTTGCTTCGTGTATCTTTTCTTCAAAACTCTCTGCTATCCTGTTCAGACCTGAGACAATCCCGGAAAACTTTTCTCCCTTTTTAAGAAAGAGCCGTTTTTTGAGATTTCCTTCCGATAGTTCCTGAATGAACCCGGTGATTTCCTTAATCTTTCTGTTTAAGTAGAGGTCTCTTATCAGGAGATAGAGGATAAGTAACAGTGCCAGGGGAAGAATGATTTCATGCAATATGTTATATATGGCTACACCTCTTCGGCAAAATAGTAACCAACTCCTCTTCTCGTGAGGATATATGCCGGAGTTGACGGGTTGTCCTCCACCCGTTCCCGCAGCCTCCTTATATGAACATCAACAGTCCTTGGCTCTACATAGGCATCGTCGCCCCATACTGCATCAAGCAGTGAATCCCGGCTAAAAACCCTCCCGGGTCTCTCTGCAAGATAGAGAAGAAGCTTGAATTCCCTGATGCTGAGGGAGAGGGAGAGGCCATTTTTTTTCACAGTGTATTTCTCTCTGTCAATCTCCAGGTTGCCGATCTTCAGTAACCCCTTGCCGTTTCCGCCTTCTCTTTTTAATCCTGAACGTCTCAGAACTGCATTTACCCGTGCCACCATCTCTCTCGGACTGAAGGGTTTTGTAATATAGTCATCGGCCCCAAGCTCAAGCCCTAAAATCCTGTCAATCTCTTCTCCCTTTGCAGTCAGCATTATGATGGGCATATCCGACAGGGCAGGGTCTTTCTTTAGAATCCTGCACAACTCCAGACCGTCCATCTCCGGAAGCATCAGGTCAAGGATGACAATGTCAAATTTTCCCTCCCGGATCTTCTTTAACGCCTCTGTTCCGCTACGGGCGCTGTCTGTGACGAACCCTTCTTTCTTAAGATTATATACTACAAGGTCAATGATATCCGGTTCATCGTCAACTATAATTACACGTTTGTTGTTAGACATTGCCAGTCCCTCTTTTCAATAAATGCTTTTTCACATTAATTTAACGTATTTTACCATAATAAATATATAAACAACAGGAAGTTGACCAATCAGCCAAGTGGCATTTTATTATAACAGGCATGTATAATAGGGTTTATATCAGCCAGCGGGCAATACCGACAACAGAAGCTCTTAAGCATGCCCGACATAAAAAACTGTTGACACTTTTGATAAAGTTGGTTATTGTTATATAAGAACTAATTTTGTGAAAGGAGATTTGTTATGAAAGCAATTTTTATTTTACTGATTATATCACTTTCACTGCTCATGCCTTTACGCATTATGGCCGGAGAGACCGAGCATGTGGAGTACACTGTTAAAAAAGGTGATACCCTCTGGGACATTACAGGCGGCAAGTTCGATGACCCGTTCCTGTGGCCGAATGTCTGGAAGGAGAACCCAACAGTGAAAAACCCTGATCTGATCTTTCCCGGACAGCGGCTGAGGCTTCCGCGATACATGCTGCAGAAGCAGATCGACATTAGGGTTCCTGAAGAAAAAGAGGTCAAAAAAGAAATAGCCGTGCCTGAGGAGAAGGCCATTACGATTGCACCACGGCAACCTTTTGTGGTTGATGCAGACCTGATCGCTGTAAGCGGATTTATTGATAAGGTAACCCCGGGAGTGGGAAAGATTGTTGCAACTCCGGATGAACGGACACTTATCGGAAAGGATGATCTTGTATATATAAAACTATATGATAATGCTGTGCCGGAGAAGGGAAAAAAGTTTTATGCCGAACGTTCCCTGGGAGTGATAAGGCATCCATCAACCGGTGAAGTGCTCGGCAACCTGATTGAATTAACCGGGGTTATTGAGGTGACAGGTCGGGAAGCAGGATTCACCAAGGCGAAGGTGATAAAGTCCTTTATTGAGATCCAAAAAGGAGACCCTATCGATAATTACTATCCCATTGAATCCTTTCCGCTTGTTAAGGGGACGTCTCCTGCTGTGAACGGTACAGTTGTGGCTGCCAGGGACCTGAGGCTTATCAGTGGTAACTACGATATTGTGTATATCGACCGTGGCTCAGTAGATGGAGTTGTCCCGGGCGATATCTTTACCCTTGTCTCGGCTGAAAAGCCAAACAGGCCTATAGGCAAGATTCAGGTGATAAGCACCAGACAGAAAAGCGCAGCTGCCATTGTTATAAAAAGCGAGACTACCATTACAAGAGGGGATTATTTTTAGACTTCATTAATAAAAAAGTTCTCTCTCTTTTCCCTGCCTATTGTTGAGCGGGGACCATGACCAGGCAGAACCACTGTATCCTCGGGCAGGGACATGAGGCGTTTGAAAGATTCTTTGAGCAGGTTAATGTCTCCGCCGGGAAAATCCGTTCTCCCTACGGAACCGGCAAAGAGCGTGTCGCCGGTTATCACGATTCCATTACCATAGAGGCATATCCCCCCGGGGCTATGCCCGGGTGTATGTATTACCCTGAAGACAAGACTCCCTGTCCTGATCTCGTCACCTTCTGATACAAAGATATCCGGGGGAGGCAATGGGTCTACGTCATAACCCCAAAGGGCGGCCATATCCCGTGCTGCTTCGTAAATTTCAGACTCTTTTTTGTGAATAACTATTTGTGCTGCGGTATTTTCCCTGAGTTCAGGTATGGCGCCTACGTGATCAAAGTGTGTGTGTGTACAGACAATATGCTTTACCTTCAGTTTATCAGCTGTTATTAAATCCAGAATCCTGTCAGGTTCATCTCCCGGGTCAATAACAATAGCCTCCC
The DNA here is from genome assembly GCA_002898135.1 of bacterium BMS3Bbin07. Lineage (GTDB taxonomy): Bacteria > Nitrospirota > Thermodesulfovibrionia > Thermodesulfovibrionales > JdFR-85 > BMS3Bbin07. The sequence continues at coordinate 1,976 of BDTQ01000151.1, read as the reverse complement.
TGTTTTCAGGATCATAAACAATATAACAGTTTACCTCAAGCTGTCCGACTACTATGGTTTTTATCTCTAAATCCATCGTTATATCACTCCTGTCTTGTGAGTATGCGGTATTTTATCCGAAACCGATATTTACAAAAGGGGTTGTCTGTGTTTTGCAGTACCCGGAGGTGACTGCTAAAAAAAGAAAGGCAGGATAAGTTATCCCGCCTTTCCGTGGATCTGAATAATTGTAAGTCTTTGTAAAAAAAGAGCCTGTAAAGATTTAGAAGAAGCTGTTCTGGCTCATGAGAATACCCAGTGATACCAGCAGGGCATAAATTGCCAATGATTCAATCATGGCAAGACCTATGATGAGTATCATCATAATCTTTCCTGACGCCCCTGGGTTTCTTGCTACACCCTCACATGCCTTACTCAAACCGATTCCCTGACCTATTCCGGTCCCAAGGGCAGCGATACCAATACCGAGAGCAGCTCCCAGCACAGCAAAGGCCTTGGCATTAGAACCCGCCACAACGGCTGCTGCTGCCTCTTCTGCAAAAGCAAGCGGGGCAAGTAAACAGACTATGGCGAGAGTAAGAAAAATCACAGCAGTTTGTTTTTTCATCGGTCCAACCTCCTTTCATAAAGACTAATATTAATGTGCCTCTTCTACGGCACCGGCAAGATACATGATACTTAGTAACACAAAGACAAAGGCCTGAACAAGTCCGACAATCACGCCCAGTCCGAGAACGAGTACCGGTATTCCAATGGGGGTTAATACGGCAAGTACTGCAAGCAGGATATGTTTTGCCATCATATTACCGAAGAGCCTGACAGACAAGGTTACGGGTCTTACAAGATGTCCGATAAGCTCAATAAAGAACATCATTATCATCAGGGGCAGTGCAAAGATGGAACGCATTGGTCCGAGGAAGTGGTTGATATATTTAAACCCGTGAACCTTTACTCCGTAGTAATGTGTGGCAAGAAAAACCGGAATGGCGCATGAAGCCGTAGTGTTTATGTTGGATGTCGGGGAGTCAAACCCCGGGATCAGGCCCATGTAATTACAGAGCAGAATGTATATGCCAAGGGTTCCGATCAAGGGAAAGAAGGTTGCTGTCCAGTGCTCCCCAATGGTCTCCTCGCAGAGGTTGTAGATGGCATCAATTACTATTTCAATAAAGTTCTGAAACCCGGACGGTACAAGCTTTACAGAGGCCCTGACAAGGATTGCCATCAGGATGAGTATGCCCATTGCAAGCCAGGAATATGTTACATATGGGGGGACCCCCGGAATATTTATCAGATAACCGCCACCTTCCACCTTTGCCTCCTTTTGAGACCACGTTTCAATAGTCTGCCTGTTTTCTTTCAGTGTTGAAAAGTGGTGTTATATTACTAATCTTGCAGGAAAATGTCAAGATCCCGGCGTTTTATTTTTTTAATAACCCTATTGATTGCCTCAATAGGGTGGTTCAGTGTCAGGTCAAACTTATACCCCTACAAAGAGGTCAAGCTGCTGGAGGTGTTCTCCGGGAAAGCTGATCGGGTACTCGTTGGTAAAGCAGGCATAGCAGAAATCATCAGGGCTGGGTATCACGCTTCTGAGTCCCTCAATCGAAAGATAGGACAGGGTGTCGGAGGTTATATACTTTTTTATCTCCTCAACCATATGAGTGGCTGCAATCAATTCATTCCTTGTGGGGGTGTCGATACCGTAGAAGCAGGGTCCTACAGTGGCCGGAGAGCTTATTCTCATATGCACCTCCCTGGCCCCTCCCACCTCTCTCAGCATCTTGACGATTTTTTTACTCGTTGTGCCCCTCACAATGGAATCATCCACCACTATCACCCTCTTGCCTTTCAGTATCTCCCTCACAGGGTTCAGTTTGATCTTCACCCCGAAATGTCTTATGGTCTTTTTCGGCTCAATAAAGGTCCGTCCTATATAGTGGTTACGGATAAGCCCGAGGTCAAACGGTATTCCC
>BDTQ01000150.1 GCA_002898135.1 bacterium BMS3Bbin07 | reverse complement strand
CAAGACCCCGGCTTACCCCTGCACCATCACCTATGGCAAAGAGGTTTTCTATCTCCGACTCAAACTCCGGAGTTAGCTTTATCTGCATTGAATAGAACTTGACCTCCACCCCATAGAGCAGTGTATGTCTTGAGTTGACTCCGGGGGCAATACGGTCAAGGGCCTCTATCATCTCGATTATATCGGTAAGGTACCTGTAGGGGAGAACAAAACTGAGGTCTCCGGGAGTGGTATCCTTGAGTGTGGGCTCCACAATGCCTGAGGATATCCGCTCAGGAGTTGAGCGCCTGCCCCGTCTGAGGTCTCCGAGCCTCTGTACAATAACACCCTGCCCCAGAAAATTAGCAAGGCGTGCAATGTATCTGCCGTAAGATATGGGCTCTTTAAAAGGCTCCGTAAAATAGGTGCTCACGAGCAGGGCAAAGTTCGTGTTGCCTGTCTTGTGGCGTGCATAGCTATGGCCATTCACCGTCCAGACGCCTTTAAGGTATTCCTTGACGACCTCTCCGTAAGGATTGACACAGAAGGTCCTGACCCTGTCATCAAATGCCTTTGAATAATAAATAAGCTTTGGTTCATAGGTAACAGAGGTGAGCGGTTCCATGACAGAGGCAGGCACCTCAACACGCACCCCCACATCCACAGGGTTGTTCAGAAGTGTCAGTTTCAGTCTTTTGGCCTCCCTCTCAAGCCATCTCGATCCCTCACGGCCCGGCGCTGACAGGATAAACCGCCCCTTGTACTCTTCACCGGTAATTACTTTTACTCCTGTGGCTTTATTCCCGTCAACAATAATCTTCGTTACTTTCGTGTTAAATACCACGTCAATCTTCTCATTAATATATACCCGCATCCGCTCCAGGACTTCCTTGCACCGTTCAGTGCCGATATGTCTTATCCTTGTGGGAACGAACAGAAGGTCGTTTTTTGATGCAAGGTTTTTTATCCTCTCCATCTCCTCCGGTGACTCACCGAATACCTTTTCAGGGGCACCGTATTGCCTGTACACATCATCTACATACTTGATAAGACCCTCGAGGGTCTCTTTGTCCATATACCTGGAAAGGTGACCTCCCACACTGGAAGAGAGGCTTAGCTTACCGTCACTGAAAGCCCCTGCCCCACCCCAACCGCTCAGCAGGTCGCATATGGCACAGGATGCACAGGAGCTCTTTCCCTGCATCATCGGACACTTTCTCCGGTCAATATCCCTGCCCTTTTCAATCAGCAGTATCTTCGTTTGAGGAGCGTCTTTCAGCAGTTCAAGCACTGCAAAGATGCCGGCAGGACCGGCACCGATAACTATAACGTCATAAAGTTTTTTGGTATCAGGCAAGGTCCCTCCAGTTCTCTCTCAGATAGGTCAGTGCCTCGTAATTGGTGAGGTCAAGATGTATCGGAGTTATCGAGATATATCCATTGGTAACAGCATTAAAATCCGTATCATTACCTTCTTCCCATGAAGGGATTCCCCCGCCTATCCAGAAATGTTTTCTCCCCCAGGGGTCAAGGGTCTCGTGGATCGCATTATCATATACCCTTTTACCCTGCCTGGTGAATTTGATACCCTTCACCTCATCTTCCGGGATATCCGGTACATTCACATTAAGGATTGTGTCCGGCGGAAGCCCCCCCTGAAGGACAAATCTGACAAGCCTCCTGGAGAAATTTGCAGCAGCCTCAAAACAGATAGGCTTCCCATCAGTAAAGACTGTGGAGACCGCCACAGAAGGGATACCGAATATCGTACCCTCTATTGCAGCAGAGACCGTTCCAGAGTAGGTAATGTCATCACCAAGATTTGCACCGCGATTTATGCCTGATATCACCATAACGGGTTTCTCTGGAAGCACCTTCTCAAGTGCTACTACAACACAGTCGGTAGGTGTTCCGTTTACGGTATAAATCTTCTCTCTTACCTCTTCAACCCTGAGGGGCCTGTGCATGGTGAGGGCATGACTGACAGCACTCTTTTCCCTGTCAGGCGCTACAATATAGGGCTCTGCAATATCTCCCATGGCCCTGTGCAGGGCCATGAGCCCCTCTGAATGTATTCCGTCATCGTTGGTAACAAGAATAATCGGCATAATTAACTCCAGCTATCTCCAGAAAGAGAGGTCCCTTCCCACAAACTCTTCAAGCCTGCGCTTGTCGTCTTTTATATATTCGTTAATACGGCTGCGAACCTCTTTGGGCATCTCGTCCTTTTTCTCTCTCTTTGTATTAAACTTTTTTATCCACTCACTGACACCGATATTATTGAGAAGCGACTTGAACTTAAGAAGCCTCAGCCTCCGAAGCAGGTCGCCTGTGCCGGTTATGATATTTTCCACTATCATATTCCGTGGCTTTCTGTATTGATTGTATTTTTCATATATACTTTCCGGATAACGCTCCTCAACTCCCAGAAACCCGTATACCTGTTTAAGATATGCCTTCGGGTCCTCCTTGAGGTCCTCAAAAAACAGGACCAGGATGTTTTCCCGGTCAAAGAATTCCAGATACCTCGACAAATGCCTCCAGTAGAGGATATTGTCCAGAAACTCTTTCTCCTCTTCTATGGCAATACCGATATCCTTGTCAGTATAACTCCTGGCCAGCCACAATTTATACAATGAATATACCTGGTCCGGCGGATTACGGAGTGAAATGATCAGCTTCACATCAGGGAAGTGCCTGTAGATGCGTGCGGCTGCCTGTGGTGAACTCAGATATGTCGGTGATATGTCTCCGGCACACTTCTGTCCATGGCGGCCTTCAAAGAACTTTTCATACCATTCGACCCCCTTGTCGTAATGATGACTGAAAAACATCAGCTCCTTCTCATCAGGAAGAAAGATATCCGGATGTTCCTTAAGTACCCTGTAGAGCCAAGTGGTCCCGGCACGATAGGTCCCGATACATAGAAAGTTTGGTCCCATAAAAAGTTAATTTTATTATACCCGATGGCCGGGTTATGTGTATACAGGAGCGGAAATCTCCGGGGGTGCCGGCGGGAAAAAGTGCTTTAAGTCTTTTGTTTGAGACACTCTTTTTTTACATGAATTATCCTCTGAATAACCGTAAGGTGAGTAAAGATAAAGAGCAGCCAGAGGATCGGCAGGAAATAGCCTGTAAAACAGGCCACGGCAATAAGGATTATACGCTCGGGACGCTCCATTATTCCGGTATGACAATTCCTGCCAAGCGCCCCTGCCCTCGCCCTTGCATAACTGATCAGAAAGGCGCCTACAAGGGCTCCTATACTGAGGAAAACCCCTGTTTCCTGTCCCTGAAGCACCATGTACCAGGCAATGGCAAGAAAGAGGAAGGCGTCCGAGTAACGGTCGAGTACGGAATCGAGAAAGGCGCCAAAGTCCGTAACCTTTCCGTTCGTCCTTGCCACTACACCATCCAGCAGATCAAAAGCTCCGCCAAGGAGTATCAGTACCCCGCCGGCTTTCGGGTTGTAGGGTATTGTAAAGGCGGCTAAAACTGTAATCAGAAATCCTGCAGCAGTAAAGAAGTTCGGAGTTAACCTTATTCGTCTTGCAACAGGTTTTAGGGGTTTGTCAAGGAAATGTCCCAGTTTTGCACTCAACATGCCATGCCTTCAATCTATCCTTATATTTTGTGCAATATTTCTTGATTTTTTTTGCAACACAATCCTGAGAATCCCATCCTTGAGCATGGCCGTGATCTTTCCGGCATCAACGCTTTCAGGAAGCAGAAAAGACCTCTTGAATGCACCATATGTGCATTCGACCATGTGGTATTTTCCCCCGGTTTCCTCCGAGGACAAATCATGAATATGCGGTCTGTAACCCTTTATCGCAAGGGCATTGCCCTCAACCTTGATATCCAGGTTCTTCTCTTTCACTCCGGGAAGTTCGGCATTTACAACAAACTCATCTCCTGTCTCATAGATATCCACCCGTGGAGACCAGGAGACGGACTGGCCCTCCCCTGCTGCTTCAATATCAACAAGAACATCCTCAAATAACCTGTTTACCCTCTCCTGAATGGATATAAGGTTTTTTATGGTCTCCCGTTTGCCTTTCATTGCATCCTCTTATCTTATTAGCAGTATATGATTTACAGAGATAATTTTAACCTAAATTGAACGATTTATGATATTGAAATCCTGAAAAACATGGAGAAATAACAAGAATTACTACAGGGCCTTCAATCCTTCTGCATATTCTCTTGTATTCAGTTTTCCCACTACAGTATAGTTTATATGCGAGTTTATCAGTGCTTCAAGCCCTGAGTGAACCTCTTCAGTCAACCTCAACCGCCTGACCGTTGCAGGCCCGGTTCTCATGAGGTAATTGTAGACCCTCTGCACAGGCGGGCTGAGTTCTATGAAACCATCAGCAGTACCTGCGCAACTCCTGCAGACGGTGCTTCCTTCGCTGAAATAAAACCTTTCAGCTATTCTCCCGCACCTTACACATTGTCCCACCCTTGGGGCAAAGCCTGCAAGTGAAAGGATTCTCAGTTTATAGAAGGTTACATACAGTGAATTCCCCGGTTCTCTTTCAAGGGATAAAAGCATGTTGAGGAGGAGCGGGAAAACCATACGGTTGGGTTCTCTCTCCGGAAGGAGTCGCAGTGTCAGTTCAAGCACCTCGGATATCCTGATAAAGGAGTCCGTGGACTCCCTGAGTACATTAAATGTTCTTACTATGTCGGACTGTGTCAGCCTTGGAAGCGCAGCCTGCTCCTTACCAAAGCAACTTATCCTTGCATAGGTGAGGGGCTCCAGGCTACTGCCGAACCTGCTGCCGACCTTTCTCGGGCTTTTTGCATAAAGGTTCAGTATTCCATGAGAGGGGGTAATATAGGTTACTATAAGGTCAGCATCAACGTGGGGTCTGTTTCTCAGGACAATGCCTTCGGTCTTTTTTAACATTATTTAGATGAATGCCGGCTGAAAGCCTGTCACTGGCGCAAAACTCTGCGCTTTACATTATATTTCCGAAGTCCTCGGGTTTCAGATTTTTCAGCCACTCCTCCAGCTCGTCCGTGTTCCTTTTTTCAAGTATATCATCTTCAACAAATATGTGGACATGCAGCCTTAAAGC
>BDTQ01000149.1 GCA_002898135.1 bacterium BMS3Bbin07 | reverse complement strand
ATGTTTACTTCTTCCCCCTGCCTTGTTATGTTCGGTCTTCCAGGGTCTTGATGCTATCACAAAAGCGGCAACAAGGGTCAATAATATCCAGTCCCTGCCAATAAGTATGAGCGAGGCCCAGGTATATCCTCCATATGGCTTTCTGAGTTCAGTGTAGAGGTCTCCAACGAGTATTATTCCAAGCACAAGGGGCACAAAGTATTTGATAAGTATATCCCACCAGAAACCGAGCTTAATGGTGGATATCCTGTTGATATGCTGTCTCAGAACCTTTATCCTGAAGAACCAGCCCACGAGTATACATTCAAATATACCCACAACAATCAGTCCGTAGTGAGTGAGGAAATGGTCTACTATATCGAGCCACAGCAGCCCTGCCTGCGTGGTAAAGATGACAGATCCGCAGAAACCCAGTATGGAAACAATAGTTATAAGACGTTTTCGCCTGATACCGAATTTATCAACCATTGCTGATGTGAATGCCTCAATTATAGAGATGGAAGAGGAGAGGCCGGCAACCACAAGGCATAGAAAAAAGATCGCACCGAAGATATTCCCTCCCGGCATAAGGCTGACCGCCTTTGGATACGCAACAAAGGCAAGACCAATACTCTGTGAGACGACACCGGAGAGGGGCTCACCCTGTGTTGTGGCCATAAAACCAAGGACAGAGAATACCGCAACCCCTGCAAATAATGAATAACCACTATTGATAAACGCTGTCAGCAATGCATACCTGGTAATATTTGCCTTTTCAGGGAGATAACTCGCATAGGCTATCATGATCCCGAAACCGAGGCTGAGGGTAAAAAATATCTGACTGTAGGCATCGATCCATACCCTCGGATCCGAGAGTCTCGAAAAATCAGGAGTCAGGTATGCCCGAACGCCGGACATTGCCCCCTCAAGGGTGAGAGACCAGAAGACGAGCACCGCAGTCAGCACAAAGAGCAGGGGCATGAATATCCTGTTTGCAAGCTCAATCCCCCGTTGCACGCCCCTGTGGACTATAAACCAGTTTATGAACCAGATAACGAGGAGTGCAAAAAATATCGGTGTCCTTATCTGTCCTATCTCTGACGGTGATTTGCTTACGGCAAGGAAATCCTTGAAGAAAAAGGTGTTAGGGTCATTACCCCAGCCGAGGTTAAAGGAAAGGAAAAAGAAATTAAGGCACCAGGCAACTATTACCATGTAATAAAGCACAATACCGAACATCACAAACGTCACGGCCCACCAGCCAAGCCATTCCCAATTCTTCCTTATTTTTGCATAGGCAAGGGGAGCTGATCCGATACGCTCATGTCCAACGGCAAATTCCAGTATCAACAAAGGGATTCCCGCTGTCAGGAGGGCAGTAAAGTAGGGTATAAGGAAGGCACCGCCACCATAGTTATAAGCCATATAGCTGAATCGCCAGATATTGCCAAGCCCTATTGCCGAGCCTACTGCGGCAAGCAAAAAACCAAACTGGCTATTCCACTGCTCCCTCTTCATCTATCCTGACAGCTCCTTCATTTTCCGTATGATCTCATCTGCAATCTCTGCAGGTGACAGGGAATCCGTCTCAATTATGATATCCGCCTTTTCATAAAAGGGTTGTCTGTAGTCAAGGAGGTCTCTTATCTTTTTCAGGGGATCGTCTACATTCAGGAGGGGTCGCTCCCCGGAAGCGCTTGTGCGTTTCAAAATGGTTTCAGGGGTTGCTTTAAGACAGACAATCACTCCCTTTTCCCTGAGGACCTTCATGTTTTCCTCTCTCAGGACAACCCCTCCGCCAGTGGAGATCACTACATTGTCCTGCCCTGCAAACTTTCTTACGATCTCTGTCTCCCTGTCACGGAAGTAGCGCTCACCAAAACGGCTGAATATCTCATTGATCGTCAAACCCTCGGCCTTCTCTATCTCTTCATCAAGCTCGACAAGCTTCATTCCAAGCCGGTTGGCAAGCTCCCTGCCTACAGCAGTTTTACCCGTCCCCATAAATCCAGCAAGTACAATGTTTTTCATCTTTTCACCTGAAATTCAATTTACAAAACCCTTTCCTTGCCTCACGATTACTTCGAGATTACTGCAATACTTACAAAACTGGTTTTTCTCTTTCTTATCATGAAGCTATCTTGAAGGCATCGTGAAGCTCAAAATCTTTTTTAGCCTCGAGATTACTTCAAGATTATTCAAGATTTATAAAACTAAACTATTTTCTTTCTGTTTCTTGTCTTGAAGCCATTTACTCCTGAACTTCTGACTACATATTCTTCAGATAATTCTCGTAGTTTCTCTTTGTCTCCTCCATGCTGTCACCACCGAACTTCTCCAGAAGGGCATCTGCAATTACCAGCGACATAACAGCCTCACCAATTACCGAGGCCGCCGGCACTGCACAGACATCAGACCTCTCGTAGGTGGCCTCAAAGGGTTCACCTGTAACAATATCAACAGACCTGAGGGGTTTGTGTTGCGTTGGGATCGGCTTCATGACTGCCCTGACTACTACAGGCATACCGTTTGTAATCCCCCCTTCGATACCGCCGGCATGATTAGTTTTTCTGAGAACAGACTTGGGGGACTCAGTGTCAGGAGAGGGATATATCTCATCCATCACCTCAGCACCCGGTCTCGCTGCAAGCTCAAATCCATTGCCGATTTCAACACCTTTTATGGCCTGAATACCCATGAAGGCATGTGCAAGACGGCCGTCAAGTCTCCTGTCCCACTGAATGTGGCTGCCAAGGCCGACCGGAAGACCAACAGCATGTACCAGGAAAGTGCCCCCAAGGGAGTAGCCCTCCCCTGTTGCCTTCTCAATGGCCTCCTTCATCCGGATTGCTGTATCATCCTCAGGACACCTCACATCGGAATCCTCAGCACTTCCGGATAAAGCCTTCAGGTCCTCCTCTTTCAAAACAGACGGGTCAATACTCATGGATGCATTGCCTATGGCCGTAACAAAGCCTCCAACAGTTATGCCAAACTCCTCAAGAAATCTCCTGGCAATTGCACCTATAGCTACCCTTATGGCTGTCTCTCGTGCTGAAGACCTCTCAAGGATGTTCCTTATATCATCCTGATGATATTTGGTTGCACCAGGCAGGTCGGCATGCCCAGGTCTTGGTCTTGTAACAGGCGGCACAGAGCCCTTCTCTTCTGCAAGAGGTGACATCCCCTCCTGCCAGTTTTTCCAGTCCCGGTTTTCAATAAAAAGGGCAACAGGTGATCCAATAGTTACCCCCCACCTGATCCCGGAGATAAACTCAACCATGTCCGACTCTATCCTCATCCTGCCACCACGGCCAAAACCGGCCTGTCTTCTGCTGAGTTGCCGGTTTATATAATCAGGGGTTATCTGTAGATTTGCGGGAATACCCTCAATAATGCCTGTCAACCCCTTTCCGTGAGATTCTCCTGCTGTAAGAAAACGCAACCTGAACATTACCGTATCACTCCTTTCAAGTTTAGCCTATGGTCATTTTATGCTCCTGAGAGCTATACATATTAACATATTATCATCAGGGTTATCTTCTGGAAGGTGCAGTGCCATTGCTGATTATATTTATCGGGAGGGGGAGATTTTGAGGAGATATTTGATCTGCCTGCTTCTTTAGCTTGCAGGATTATCTTTTTCCATTTGTAATTCCCGGTATGCCGGGAATTACAAATGACTGTCAATTAACTCTTATTCCCTGGTTATCCATATGCAACTGTAAGAGGAAAATGAATGCTTAATCTTTATATGTCCTTGAAAGTAGAAATACGACGATTCCCAATCCGGAAAATACCATCATGAGGAAGGCAGAAAAGTTCTTTCTGAATTCAAGTTCCTTAAAGGTTTTATCTATCTTTTCCTCAATGAGCCCCAACTTCTTTACAAATTTGTCTGTGCTCTGCTTGACAAGGTCCACATTGATGGTATGAAAGAGGGTGCGGTATTCTACATGGGTGCGGAAGAGACTCTTATCCTCATCGTCGGTAAAAACTCCCTCACTCTTTAATTTCTTCAGGTTATTATCTATATCTCTTATCTTTATTTCTGTAAGGAAAAGCGCCTGTTTCATAATCTTGGCCCTTTCGTAGGAATGGCATTTTGAACACCGCGACTCATTTATAATTTTTATACTCGCCTTCTGAATATTGTGAGAGCCATGACAGGTTACACAGTTTGGCCCTGTTTTCGAAGCCTTAAGGGCCTTTCCGTGTCCACTCTCAAGATAGTTCTTCAGTATGCCTATATGGCATTTACCACACACTTCAGGAACTTCGCTGTATTGTGGAGTACCGATAAACCCCCTTTCCGGCGACATTGCCATCTCCGCATCTTCCGGATCACCACCATGACAGTTTTCACATGAAACATCGTTCTGGTAATGCCAGCTCTTTTTCCACTCCTGCGGGATATCACGAAACTCGGGCTTTATAATATCGGAGGTATGACATTCAATACATACACTCTCCTCAACAAGGCCACCCGCCCATGGTTTGGTGAGAAACTCTTTCCCGAAAATATCCCTGTATCCTGCATCAGCAGTTGTAGCAATAGTTAAAAGAGTTAAAAGCAGCAGTATTGAAAGAATATATCTCATGAAGACCTCCCCCACATGGTTAAAACGACCCATAGAACCAGCGATGCAATAAAAGTGGCAAGCAGAAGGGGTCTCTTTAGTATGTTTCTCTCTATTTTTGTATCAAAGAACGGCCATAAGAGGAATGTGCCTATCAGGGCTATCTGTATACTTATTCCAAGGAATTTATTCGGAATAAGCTTCAGCATCTGATAAGGTGCCAGAAAATACCATTGAGGTTTTATATAAGCAGGTGTCATTAAAGGATTTGCAGGGATATTGGAGGCCTCTGGCAGAAACAGTGTTGGTATGAAAGTAATTACGAAAAACATTACAACAAGATACAGCGCCACCATGTACAGATCCTTAAGTACAAAATACGGATAAAATGAATTGCCGTTAGGGTAACTTACATGCCTGTATTCGGTCCAGGGTTTTGTTTCTTCAGATGATGCATCAAATGGGGGTGAAGAGAGACCTATGCGCCTTATAAGAAAAACATGAATTACCATAAGTCCTACGAGAATGGGGGGCAGAAACGCTACATGAAGGGCAAAGAATCTGTTTAATGTTATACCGGAAACAAATTCACCACCCCTTAAGAGATTGGCAATATAATCACCGACATACGGAAAAGCAGTAGGCATGGCAGTGACTACGGTTGTGGTCCAGTAACTCAACTGACTCCAGGGCAGAAGATATCCGCTGAGACAGAATGTGAGAGTTACAAGTAACATTAACCAACCGACTATCCAGGTCAGCTCCCTTGGTTTCTTATAGCTTCCCATAAAAAATACTGATAGCAGATGGAGGAAGATTACTGCTACCATCAGATTGCTTCCCACTACATGCATTAATCTGAATAGCCATCCAAAAGGTGCCGCCGTCATTATGTACTGAACGCTTCTGAATGCATGGTCGGAATGTGGGACATAGTAAATAAGGAGAAAAAATCCTGAAATGGCCTGAATTATAAATGCAACAAGAGCAACACCCCCAAGGGTGTAAAATATGTTCGTATTTCTCGGAACACTATAGCTCTTTAATTTTGTGTTGATAAGGTCCTCAAGACCTATTCTTGTTTCGAGACCCTGCTTAATCCTTTGCCACATAAAGACTCCGCTTTAGAATTTTTTTTAATCATTGCCGTACCCTGTACAGCACCTGTACCCTTAACCTATTATGATAGTCTCTCCCTCTACACGCAGGGGGAATTCTGTAAGTGGTTTCGGGGGTGGACCTGAAAGGACTTTTCCATCCAGATTAAATATTCCTGCATGGCAGGGGCAAATGAGATTGCCTTTCGCTTTATTATACCCTACAAGACACCCAAGGTGAGTACACACTCTTGAGAGGGCTATGTACCCTTTACCTGGTCTGTTAATGATAATTGCAGGGGTATTGTTGAGGACTATCTCCCTTGCTTCTCCGGCCGGTATCTCATTTTTCTGAAGGCTCAGTCGTTTCACTTCTGCCTTCCTGCTTGGTGGGGCAATGAATCTGACCAGGGGATAAGCAAACGATATCAATGTTGTTGAGCCAAGCAAAGCCAGTAATGATTTCAAAAACTTACGTCTCTTCATACTTACCCCCAAATGCTCGGGTATATTTTAAATCGCGTTGTCATTATAAACAAAAGCAATTCCGGTTGTCAATAAAAAAATTCAATCTGCAAGACTGCATTACTTGCCGGTTTTTGATAAAAACCTCAGTTCTCCGGTATAAATAGGCATTGCAAATTTCAGAAGCAGTGTATAAAGCATCGCTCCGGTAGCCCATATACCTATGGTGATACTCTTCTCAGTCCATGAAGGTGAATATTCATAAATCTCCCCCAATACCCCAGGGACAAAGCCCGGCACTACGAGGCCCATTCCTTTCTCTATATAAACGCCTGCAATTATTAAAACACATGCAAGGTTCAGGGTGAGGAAATTTTCTCTGGCCGTCGGACTCAGGAAAATGAGAAAGGCCGTTATATTAAATATCAGTGCACTCCACATCCAGGGAACGAGGGCTGTTTTGCCATGCAGGCCAAAGTAGAGGTATTCCATAGGTGCAAGATGGATGCTCCCGGAATAGAACTCCTTAAAGAATTCAGCACCGAACAGGAAGAGGTTCAAGCCTATGGCATAGGCTATTAATTCAGCAATCTTGAATATTGCCTTGTTATCTATATCTATCTTGGAAACTTTTCTGACAATCTGGAATATAATTATCATGAGTGCAGGGCCGGAACTCAGGGCCGAGGCAATGAACCTCGGGGCCAGGATTGATGCATTCCAGAAAGGCCTGGCCGACAGACCATTGTAAAGAAAGGCGGTAACCGTATGGATACTGATTGCCCACGGAATCGAAATTAAAATCAACGGCTTGATTAGCTGTATGCTGTATTCCTTGCTATGTGACATCTTATACAGGACATAAAATGAAATGAGGAAGTTTATTGCAAGGTAGCCATTCAGCACCACCACATCCCATGCAAGGAGCGAAGATGGAAAGTTCATCGTACCAATTATGGGCATAAGATGCCAGACCCTCTCAGGTCTCCCCATATCTACCAGAATGAAGAGTATGCACATTGTAATGGCTGTAACAGCCAGAAGTTCTCCAAAGAGTACAATCTCCTTGATTGGCTTGAAGTTATATATATATGCAGGTACAACGAGAAGGACGGCGGCAGCGGCAACCCCGACAAGGAATGTGAAGTTTGATATATAGAACCCCCATGAGACCTGATCCCTCATGGCAGTCAGGATCAGCCCGGTGTTAAGCTGTCTTATATAGGATGCAACTCCCGCGATGATAAAAAACGACAGGAAAGCAAGCCAGATGTAGTACCACTTGTCACCTCTTGCCATATGTTTTAAAACTGTAAAAAAGTTTTTTAGCAATGCATACATTGTAACCCTTCCTCCTCAGATAGATTATGTCGCAAAGAAATAGTAAAATTTCGGGTATGTATTCAGATCTTCCTTAAGCCGGAATACCCTCTTGTTCTCAATACAATATCTTATTTCACTTTTTGGGTCAAGCAAATTGCCAAACTTCCTGGCACCAACCGGACATATCTCAACACAGGCAGGATATCTCCCGGCCCTTGTCCTCTGAACGCAGAAGGTGCATTTTTCCACCACTCCGGCATAACGGGGTCTGTTGCCAAGATAGTGTGTTTCAGGATTAAGTTCCTCCTTGCGTATCCTTGGTTTAGCCCAGTTAAAGTGCCTTGCGCCATACGGACAGGCAGCCATACAATAACGGCAGCCGATACACCAGTTATAATCAACTACTACAATTCCATCCGGCTCTTTCCATGTTGCCTTTGTCGGACACACCCTGACGCAGGGGGGATTCTCACATTGCTGACACTGGACAGGCATATAAAAATATCCCTCTTCAGGGACTGCTCCGGGATAATAGTATTTTTCGGATTCCTCAAGGTCGATCCACTTCTCCCCCTTCTTAAAGCGCAAAACCGTTATCCAGTGTATCTGGGGATCCCTGGACTGATTGTTTTCTCTTACACAGGCATAGACACACCTTCTGCAGCCGATACACCTTGAGAGGTCCAGTCCATAACCAAAAAGAGTTCCGGGCATGGCCTTTGTTGTCTTAATGTTAAACTTGGTATCAAACTTCTTATCATATTCCTTTTCCAGCCGTTTTATAACGGTCTGAATTTCATCTTCGTTCATTTCCCTGAAATGCTTTTGCAGGAAAGCGTCCCAAACAGAGGCATCCGCAGTACCAAAAGGAATTGCAGTGGATGCAAGACCAAGAGCCGCACCCTTTAAAAAACCCCTACGGCTGATTGATTTGGATATGCTGTTTCCTTTAATTTTATTTGGCATTTTTACTCCTCGAGATCGTTTTTAATGGAAAAACCGTGTTCAATGGATTTTCAGGTATTTCATCCGTTGGCTTGCTGTATTTAATATCCGCGGGCTTTATCGGTGGCGGAAGAGGCTTTAGCGGTTTAAATCGCGGCTGATGAGGATTGTGACACTGAACACAGAGACGATACTCCTTCTTGCCGTTCCACATGCCTGTCCTCTTGCCATGCACTCCTGCTTTCCAGTCACGAAAAATTGTCCCGTGGCACTGGCCGCACAGGTAATATGATTCCTCAAAGGAAACAAGCTTTCCACTTGCAAGTCTCAACACATCCCTGTCATCGGGATTGTGGCAGTCAAGACACCACCTCTGCTTTGCAGCATGTGTAAACTTTATATTTGTATGATAGAACAGTTTCCTGCGTTTCTTGTTTACTTCCATGTCTGCATGACATTGTGAGCAGGGGAAAATACCCTCCGAGAAAGGCGGCGGCGGCACGAAAAACTCCGGAATACCATCCTGATCTTCGGCCACAGCATTCATTGATAACAGCACAGAGGTCAATAGCATAAGAACGGCTATAAATATTGCATATAATTTTTTCTGTTGTATTAACACCTTCAAATATCTTCTCCTTTCCAGCAAAATTTTTTAAGAGTCTGCATTTATTCCTGATATCGTTATTTAAATACTTCCATACTTTACTCTTTCTTTTATATCTCCCAATTGAAGCCCGACATCAATCATATATCATAATCCAATATTCTCAGTGGGCATTATACTATATCCAAAAATTTTTTTGCAATGTTTTTTGTAACGGGACAGAAACCAAAAACGGCATAAAACAAACAATAACCGGTTAGCCCTTTTCTTATCTTTTTCTTGTCAGAGTCGGCAGGAACAGGCATATATGCCTGTAATAACGCTACCCCTCGTTAAAGATTCCTGAAACCGGAGCCGTTTATTTCTTTCCTTCTTTCTTCTTGTCGGGAAAGAGTATAACGATACTCATTCTCCTGTTTTTCGGGTCACGCGGGCTATCCGTAAAAAGCGGGTCCTTATCTGCATAGCCTACAACCCGGACTATCCTTGCC
>BDTQ01000148.1 GCA_002898135.1 bacterium BMS3Bbin07 | reverse complement strand
AGTCAGGAGAGTTCGCCAGGGAATGGATACTGGAGTGCAGGGCTGACAAACCCGTATTTAACGCCCTTACACAAAAGGGCAAGGAACACCCGGTAGAGGGAGTGGGTAGCCGCCTCCGCAGCATGATGCCGTGGCTGAAAAAAGAGAAACTTGTTGATAAGTCAAAGGCTTAGGTTAATTATCCGTCCCCCTCTATTCCCCCCTGACAAGGGGGGTTTTAAAGGGTGGGCAGAGAGAACGGGAATCACCGTTCTTTTGTCACTACTTACAATCCTCATTATACCTTCTCCCCCCCTGTATGCCGAACAGATAGAGCTTGGGATCATCAGGAACAGGGAAATCATTGTCCAGTTTGAAAAACCACTCAAGAATGCCGCAAAAGAAGTCGAGAATATCTATCCGGATATAAAGGCAGGACTGGAGAAGACCCTTGGGTGGAGAGTGACCTTCAGGCCAACCGTTGTGTTAATTAAAGATAGCAAAACATTCCTGAAAATGGCAGGCAATAACCAGTTTGTCGCCTTTGCCGTTCCCCGGAAAAATCTGATAGTAATTGACTATTCAAAGATGAAGACACATCCCTTCACTCTTGAGATAACCCTGCGACATGAATTGTGCCACCTCCTGCTGCATCATTACATCCGGGAAGGAAACCTGCCCAGATGGCTTGATGAAGGCGTCTCCCAGTGGGTAAGTGGCGGTATAGCAGAGATAATTATGGATACAAAGCGGTCACCCCTCAAGGATGCCGTCCTGTCAGGGAGATTTATCCCCGTCAGTGCCCTGGCAGAGGGATTTCCAAAAGACAAAAAGTCCCTGTTGCTGGCCTATGAAGAGAGCAAGAGCATTGTGGAATACATGGGAAGGGAATATGGCAGCAAAGGAGTGCTTGAGGTACTGAATAACCTGAAAAATGGGGATGGTGTGGATGCTGCAATTCAGAAGGCTTTAAAAATCCCGGTTCAGGAGCTTGAAATCAGGTGGCATAAGCAACTTAAAAGGAGGATCACATGGTTTACATATCTGAGCAACAACCTTTACGAGATACTCTTCTTTCTTGCTGCCCTGATAACCATAGCCGGCTTCATAAGGCTCTTGATGAGAAAGCGGAATTACAAGGATGACTATGATGATTATTATGACGAGGAAGAAGAGTGACTAACGTTTTACTGTTTCGACAGCAGAACCGGATGCAACACCTTTAAGTTCATTCATCAATTCATGTACTGACATTATGCGGTCTACACGGTAAGCATTGGTGCCCACAGTATATAGCGGCTTCTCCTTGTCAGGGTTATAGCCGGCAGAACTTAACAGCCCGTTACAGATACAGAAGTGAGCCTCATTGCTCTCCCTTGCCGGACAGCGGGTATACCTGCCTTCCTCATCTTTTGTAAGAACATAGCCCTTATCACATTTTGGCTGACGCCCACGCACTAATGCTTCCTGATACATGGGTGACTGTTTAATCAACCTTATCGGCAAACCACAGGGTGAGCCTGGCTTCATTGTCACGATTATATCGTCCTGATCGGCCTGAAGCAGGGCAGCCTTGTATTCCGGAGTGGCAGAACTCTCCACAGTCCCGAGAAAGCGTGTACCCATCTGAACCCCGTCAGCTCCAAGATCCAGAAAGCGTTTGATATCAGCATTCGTATAAATACCACCGGCAACAATTATCGGAAAATCACCGTACTGACGTGCTACATCCTTAACCGGGGGGAGCAGTTTCTCCAGGAGATTCTCTTCAAGGTCGATCTGTTCCCACTGGAAACCCAAATGCCCTCCGGCAAGCGGACCTTCCAGAACCGCAGCATCCGGCTGATACCCCTGACGTTGCCACCTCTTGCAGATAATCTTGAGCGCCCTGGCTGATGATACAATAGGAATCAGGGCAGTGTGCTTGGGCCGTGCAATTGACGGCAGCGACATTGGCAACCCGGCACCGGAGATAATCATGTCAGCACCGGCATCAACCGCACCCTTTACAGAGTCTTCATAGTGACGTCCGAGTGCCACCATTATATTTATACCCACAATGCCACCCTCGCTCTTGGCAAGCGAGATCTCTTCATAGACCGCCTCGTAGATATTGTACTTCTTACCGTTGCGCTTGGAGAGCAGCCTGTCAATTGCTGCACTGGAAATTATGCCAACCCCGCCCTCAGCTGCAACTGCACGAGCCAGAGGATAGAGGGAGACACCGATTCCCATGCCTCCCTGAATGATTGGCACATCTATTTTTTTATCTTTGATTTTCAATGGCAGAAACATATAAAATTTTCAGGTTAGATGTTGCTCAGACGCTGAGGTATTTACAAGCCATCGCTTGCCTTCTTTGCAACTATCTTATATATAATATAATACAATCACACGGGATATTGCAACTTCTTTTTCCCCTCTCCCTCCCAATAAAGAGAAATAGAGACACAGAAAATTGAGGGCTTCTCTATCCATATATGGAGACGAATGCTCTTATCAGTTTATACCCTGCATTGTATAACTGAAAAAAAACAGGATAATTGCAGCTTTTTCCCTCTAAATTGACAAAAAAAGGAGATTCTGATACCCTGAAAAACAGGGCACCTATTGTAGGGATACGAAAAAAACCGGGAGGACCTTAAATGAAAAAGCTTCCTGTCGGCAAACTCAAAATGGAGCAGCTTGCAGTGCTTCTCAAAAGATACACAGGAGCCCCGGATTCATCCGTAATTATCGGCCCTGCGATTGGTGAGGATGCAGCAGTAATAGGAATTAATGAGAATTTTCTGATAGCAAAGACCGACCCCATCACATTTGCCGTTGACCAGATTGGTGAATATGCAATCAACATAAATGCCAATGATATCGCCTGTATGGGGGGCAGACCGCGGTGGTTCCTTGCAACAATCCTTCTACCTGAAGACGGAACAGACGAGGCACTTGTTGAAAGCATCTTTTCTCAGCTCTCCGAGGCCTGCAAACAACTTGGCATAGCTATATGCGGTGGCCATACTGAAGTGACATACGGCCTCAAAAGACCAATAGTGATCGGACAGATGCTCGGTCTGGTTTCCAGAGAAAGGCTGATCAGGTCATCAGGTGCCGTAGCAGGTGACCATATCATTGTTACCAAGGGTATTGCGGTAGAGGCAACAGGTCTGCTGGCCCGGGAAAAGGGAAACGAACTCGCAAAGGTCTTTGATCGTAAATTCATTGATAGATGTATGGGTTTTATAAAGACTCCCGGAATAAGTGTCCTCAGAGATGCAGAGATTGCAACCGCAGCCGGTGATGTCCATGCAATGCATGACCCAACAGAGGGGGGGCTTGCCACAGGCCTTCACGAACTCGCCACAGCTGCAGGAGCCG
>BDTQ01000147.1 GCA_002898135.1 bacterium BMS3Bbin07 | reverse complement strand
CAGGAAAGACAGTGCATCAAACCCTTTTAACTCCCCGGTCACCTTCCACGGGCTATCGCCCACACCAACCCTGCTGCATCCGGAAAGCCCGGAGAGACCTTTTTTCAAGCCCTTCCAGGTCTCCTGAAAGTCAAGCCCCAAAGGAGTAACTGCGCCAATGCCTGTTATAACCACCCGTCTCATTTGTATCCGATCACCTTTTCCGTATCATCTAACCGGCCGCTGAAAAAAACTGATTGGCTTTATAGATTCTGAAACAAGTTCAGAATGACAGTTTTTGGATTTTCGTTTCTCCGCAACAGCAGCTAATTAATTTCCCCCTTAATTCAACAATATCCTGCAGCAGGCGGACAAGACGCCGATGAGGTCTGCCGGGCCCGTCATACATATACCTCAAAAGGGGTTCACAGAAATACCAGGTGCACCTGAAAGGTCTCTGCCATCTCGGCCTTGAACACCCATTAAAGGAGAGAAACTCACATGGCTCCTCAAGTCTTCGTTCACTATATTCAGGAACTGCAAGACCAAGGACAGAGATATAAAGCCTGTCCTCACTGTCATAATATGCATGTCTCTGTTTACAACAGACATCCTCACAGTAAGGACAGACTTCCGAGTTATAACTCTCTATTAAAGGACTTATCTCTTCAAAGAGGACCCTCAATCTGAGAAATACATCTGCTATTCTGCGGCAGGCCGCTTCAGTGAGTTGAGGTTGGGCCAATAAAATCATTCCTTTATCTTTTTCGGGACAATTCCGTAGGTCTTTTTAAAGAGTGTGGAAAAATACTTGGGGCTATAGCCAAGCTTCATTGAAACATCGGATATACTATTGTCACCTTCTTTCAGTAACTGAATTGCATGATCCATTCTCAGCCTTCTTATATAAGCATTGCAGGTAAAACCTGTAAGTGCCCTGAAATACCTGCACAAATAAACCCTGTTCAGACCGGAAACAGAGCTGAGCTCTGAAATAGTGATCGGCAACATATAGTTGTAATCAATATACGTCTTTACCTTCACCAACTTTGACAGAATCTGCGGTGGAATCATAGGGGATTCACTTACTTCGGAATCAGCATTGATCTCGCAGAAACTCCCTGAAATAATTGCTTCAATCTTCTTCAATAACTCATCAAAACTGAAGGGCTTCTTTATATAATCCTTTGCCCCGAGCCTGAAAGCCCTCAGGCACAGATCCTCTGTCCCGTAAGCTGTGACAACAATTACAGGAATAGAGGGATAGCGTTCCCTGATGTGTCTGAGAACCTCGAGACCGCTCATGTCAGGCAGTATTATATCCAGCACAACTATATCGATATCAGGGGCAAGCTGCTTAATCGCCTCGTTCCCGCTTGCGGCATAGAGCACATCAACGGATTCCCAACTCTTGCCTGGCTTTAAAGTCAGGAGTTCCTTAAGGCAATCAGCCTGTTCCTTCTCATCCTCAACTATCAGTATCTTCTTTTTCTCCATCATAACTTCCCGGGTTGGCAAGCCAACGATATTCCTGCCCGGCACCTCTTACTTCTTTGGCAATCGAATACCGTAAACCCTTTGATAACCGTCATTTCACTTAAAACATTCGGAGTACAGGGCCCGGAATGACATATGTGGCTATTTTCACGCTTATATAGCAAACTCGGTAATACCGCTCTGATATTATTATATAGAATTAAGACTCAAGGATACAAAAAACTCTCTGTTCCGTCCAATAACCCTGCTGCTGAATACGGCCCCACATTGCAACCCTTCCCCTTTTTGGGTTATATTAATTGATTACATGTCCATTACCATGCCACGTATGCAAGATTTTATTGTTATAAAGGGTGCAAGAGAGCATAATCTAAAGAACATAGACCTGAAAATACCGAGAAACAGGATAATTGTTATAACAGGCCCCTCGGGCTCAGGAAAATCCTCACTTGCCATAGATACAATCTATGCCGAAGGCCAGCGACGTTATGTCCAGAGCCTTTCATCCTATGCCAGACAGTTTATCGGCGAACTGCAGAAGCCTGACGTTGATTACATTGAAGGACTCTCTCCCTCTGTGGCAATTGAGCAGAAAACCGTTTCAAGGTCTCCAAGGTCCACCCTCGGAACAATAACTGAAATATACGATTATATGAGGGTGCTGTATACAAGGATCGGAAAACCATACTGCTACAACTGCGGCAGTCCCATCACGGTTCAGGACGCAGAAAACATCCTTCTTTCGGTTCTGCAGATGCCGGCAGGAACCAGGCTTCAGATCCTTTCACCAATTGTGAGAGAGCGTAAAGGTGAATACAGGAAAGAGCTTCAGCAGATGAGACGGGAGGGGTTTGTACGGGCAAGAATTGACGGAGAGATGATTGATCTGACAGGAGATATAGTATTAAAAAAACATAAACGGCACACAATAGAGATGCTTGCTGACAGGTTAATAGTTAAGCCGGGCATTGAACGACAACTGAAATCCGCCATTGAAAGCGCCCTGAATTTTTCAGACACAGTGATTATAAACCTCATAGACCGGAACGAGGACATCCTCTTCAGCAGGACCCTTGCATGTATTAAGTGCGGATTAAGCTATCCGGAAATAACCCCCATGTTCTTCTCGTTCAACAGTACCCTCGGGGCCTGTCCCCTGTGTCATGGCCTTGGATATGAAAACCTCATTGAGGAGACATCAGAGTCAGACAAACTGATACCCTGCAAGGCCTGTGGCGGGTTAAGGTTGAAGAAGGAGGCCCTGGGCATTAAACTTCAGGGTATTAACATCGGCGAATTCTCAAGGCTCTCCGTAAAGAGGGCCCTTGAATTTATAAATAACCTCTCCCTCTCTGAAAGGGAGGGGATAATTGCTGGACGTATAATAAAAGAGGCCAGGGACAGGCTGCATTTTCTCCGTTGGGTGGGGCTTGATTATCTTACACTGGACAGACCGGCTGCAACGCTGTCAGGCGGTGAGGCACAAAGGATCAGGCTGTCCACCCAACTCGGCTCATCTCTTACCGGGGTACTGTATGTACTTGATGAGCCAAGCATCGGACTTCACCCAAGGGATTGCAGGAAACTACTCGAGACCCTTTCGGGAATCAGGGATGCGGAAAATACGGTTATAATCGTAGAGCATGATGCAGAAACAATCATGTGGGCCGATTATGTGATAGACCTCGGCCCGGGCGGCGGGAGATCAGGCGGATGGGTAGTGGCGGAAGGTACGCCTCAGGAGATACAGGAGATGGAATCTTCACCCACGGGACAGTATCTTTCCGGCAGAAAAACCATACCTTTACCTTCTCAGAGGAGGAGACCAAAGGAATGCATAAAGATTACAGGCATTACGGAACACAACCTGAAAGGTCTTAATATAAAGATTCCCCTCGGTGTCTTTGTCTGTTGTACAGGGGTATCCGGCTCAGGCAAGAGCACGCTCGTCCTCGATATACTTTACAAGGCCCTCTTGAAGGAACTTTACGGCAGCAGGGTTAACCCCGGCAGATTCAGGGCAATAAAGGGTGCCGAGAAACTCTCAAGGGTCATATGCGTTGATCAAAAACCCCTTGGCCGTACCCCCCGGTCAAACCCCGCAACGTATACGGGTATATTCACTCATATCCGGGACCTTTTTTCAAGGGTTCAGGATGCACGGGTAAGGGGCTATTCACCCTCGAGGTTCAGTTTCAATGTACAGGGTGGAAGATGTGAGAACTGCAAGGGTGAGGGATACAAGAAGGTGGAGATGCACTTCCTGCCCGATGTTTATGTCCCCTGTGACGAGTGCAAGGGAATGAGGTATAACCGTGAAACCCTGGCAATCAGGTTTAAAGGCAAGAGCATATCCGAGGTCCTCGAGATGACTATTACCGAGGCATATGACTTCTTCTCCAAAATACCTCTGGTGAGAGGAAAACTGCAGGTGCTGGTGGATGTCGGACTCGGATATATCAAACTTGGACAACCTGCAACCACACTCTCCGGTGGAGAGGCACAGAGGGTGAGGCTTGCAAAAGAACTCAGCAAAAGATCCCGGGGCGACACCCTTTACATACTTGACGAGCCAACCACAGGTCTGCACTTCGTTGATATTGAACGTCTCCTTAACGTACTGAACAGCCTCGTGGATAAGGGAAATACTGTTGTTGTTATTGAACACAACCTTGATGTCATAAAATGCGCTGATTATATAATAGACCTCGGGCCTGAAGGAGGAGAGGACGGAGGTTATCTCGTTGCCGCCGGCACTCCTGAAGATGTATGCCGAAACGAACGGTCCCATACCGGCTTTTTCCTGAAAAAGGTACTGGAAAGACAGACAAAATTCCAGGGTCCCGGAGTCACGGCTTAAGGTAATCTGAAACCCGGAAAGGAGTGAGAAATGAAACGTTTATTTTTTTTGGCCCTTAATCTGGCACTTATACTTTCCTCCTTCTCCTGTAATTGGAGGAAGGATGAGACATACAGGAAATCAGAGTTCCTTCTGGATACCATCGTTACAATAACCGTAGTATCCGACTCTGAGAAAAAGGCTGAGAATGCTATAAACAAGGCCTTTGCAGAGATAGAACGCCTCGGGAAATTGATTAACTTCTTCTCCCCTGACAGCGAGATATCGGCAATTAACCGCAATGCCGGAATTTCACCTGTAGCACTATCCCCTGACACCTATACACTACTTGAAAGGGCAAGGGAGGTATCAACAGAAACAGACGGGGCCTTTGACATGACAGTAGGAGTGGTGGTAAACCTTTATGACTTTCATAAAAAAACCCGCCCTGCCGAAGCCCTTATCAGAAAGAAACTACCACTTGTAAACTTCAGGGATTTAATGCTCAGCCAGGATAAACAGACTGCATTTCTCAAAAGGAAGGGAATGTCTGTTGATGCCGGTGGAATAGCCAAGGGATATA
>BDTQ01000146.1 GCA_002898135.1 bacterium BMS3Bbin07 | reverse complement strand
CATATAGACTATGTTCGCTGAAGACGTTACATCATCGGTGGCTGCTGTCCATGTCAGGTCTATATCCGTACTTGAAACAGCTGTCGCTGTCTCCACTCCCCCAAAGGTTGGTGGAACTGCATCAAGAGTAGTAGCTGAAACCTCCACAGTATTGGTATCCACATTGCCTGCCTCATCCATCACCCTCACAACAAAGTAGTAGGTCGTTGAGGAACTAAGTCCTGTTACCGAATAAGTGGTAGCTCCGGCTGCTGTGGTAAAGTTCGGTGGCACCAGATAGTCCTGCCCACCGGGTGTTGTTGATATGTATATCAGATAGACTATGTTTGCTGAAGGTGTTACATCGTCTGTGGCTGCCATCCATGTCAGGTCTATCTCTGTACTTGAAACGACTGTCGCTGTATCAACTCCTCCAAAAGTTGGCGGTATTTGCTCTGCCACGGAAACCATTGTCACGGTTACCGTTGTCGGGATTCCCAGGAGGGTTTTATGAGTATCGCCATAGTAGAGCAGGGTATCGGCATCATCATAGGCAAAGACGGTAAAATGCCTGTTTTGGCCATTTGGAACCTGAAAGACCTCTTCGATAGTGTTGCTTCCGGTAACGCTTATCGTGCGTTCTATGGGACTCATCCCGGATCCGGATATATAAAATTTCACGTATCTTACTGCGGAAGGAATTACCTGGGCAGGAGCTGCATCTCTTTCAGTTACCCGCTGACCAAGTCCGATCACCACGGTTGTACTGTCTGAGCTGAGCACGCCGTCACTGCCGCCTCCACAGGAGGCGCCCATCAGGGTTAAAACAATCAGACTTATGTATAGCGTATATTTCATAATTTTCACTCCTATGGAAAGATTACATTTATGGTTACCGGAACTGATGTCTCTACCGGTTCCTGAGACACCGGTGGCAGAAACATGTATAAACCCTCAGTAAATTGCACCGGTATTCTCTCAGGCAATCTGCCTGGCCCCTCTATCGTGTTTCCCAAGACCATGGTCTGGTTAATGAATTGTCTCATTATTTTCATATCCATTGGTTGTGCCGCCTCTGGTGGCTTATCCATGTAAACACGGCTCATCTGACCACTCTTTACCGTAACCTCTCCAGCTATGCCCTTAACGATATTCTTTACTACAACCTCAGACTCAAGGGTTATTATTCCTGTAAACATGTTATCTCCGCTGCCTTCAACCCATACTATAAATTTCGTCCCCCTTGCGGCTGCCACTGCAGTCGGTGTATGAATCTCAAGGTCCGACCTTCCCACCACCATCTTCAACGAACCGCTAATCAGCCTGTATATTGACCTTGACCGCTTCTTCTCCGGAGTGTATAAATATTCCTTAACCTCAACCCTGCTTAACTCGCCAAGATTGAGAATACTGTCATCCATGAAAAACAGCTTTGTCCTTGCCCCCTTGTCCGTCACTACCGCATCCTTGAGTAAAAGCTGCATCTGTGGCTCTGCATTGTTTTTTTGAGTAGCCCTTATCAGGTAGACACTTCCTTTTACCGTCAAGACCTGTCCCGCCTCTGTATCATCATCCGTATCAGAGTATGAGTTCGATGTGATAATGAAAATCAAGGCAAGGCAAATGAGTATTATCAGACCATTTTTTTTCATAATACACCTCACAATACACCTATTGTTAAGAATATACCTGCTATATTCCTCCTGTAATCAAAAATACTCAGGTTCGAATCATTAACAATATAGCTCTCTGTTATCGAGACACTCATCCTCTCAGAGATAAAATATGTCAGCCTTAGAGAGTATTGCTGCATCCTGTCCAGCCGTCTCTTCTGAAAACCCGGAAACTCATCACGGTACCGCCTTTCATTGTATTCACTTGAAACATTTATATGAAGGGGTGGAATTATCTTATAGGCAAGTTCAGCACCTAACCTCTGTCCGTCAAAAGCCCAATAGCCCTCTTTTGCCCTGTTAAAATCACTAAAGTAATATATCTCCCCTTTGAGCCGCTTCAAATAAAAATTCTGCTTTATACCCACGGTGTTTTGATATCCTGTGCGTATGGAATTGGTCTGAAATATATCGCTGTCCCGGTACTTAAGACTCCGGTATTCATATATTGCCTCTGTTGAGAGCTTCTCACCCTCTTTCACGGTAAACTTGCCGTAAAAGGTATGGAATCTGCTGTAAGGGTCACTGCCAAGGAGCGTATATTCCAGGGAGTATCCCACTGAAGACCGGAGTGCATCGGAAAAAGTCATCTCTAATACAGGTGTGATCTTATGGTATTGCACATTGAATTCATTCAGGTTCATGTGAAGACTCTGGTAGAAGTTGTAATCCAGCGTCAGCTTTATAACCTTTTCTTTTAAGAGAACGGCTCTGGACGTTACATGCAACACGGCCCTGGTATCCGACTTTCTCTCTGCGCTGACAGGAGGGTTGGAAGGCTCGAGGATTACATTGCTGTCATACTGAGTGCCTGCAGAAATATTAAGCCTGAATGGTTTCTCTTCGGCCTTTTTTCTGCAACCGTCCACTAACTCGGCAGTCTCCCCTTTCAATGCCTTGTCTTCTGAAAGGTCTTGAAATCTTGAAAGGAGCTCTTCCAAATCGTCACATCTCGATGTGACATAATATATACGGCCAAGTTCGAAATACGCGTTTGCGGATGTCTCATCCAGTTGAAGTGTCTGTAAAAACAGACTCTCCGCCTCTTTATAGTTACCACTTCTTGAATAGGCAATTCCTGCATAGTAAAGGGCCTCAGGACTTTCCGGCGTTAATTTCAGTGCTTTCCTGAGTAACACGATAGCATCCTTCGTTTTCCCCTGATTTATCTTCTGGATGCCCTGTGCAATATATAACTCGTAATCTTCTGAACCGGCATAAAGTGGAGATACTACAGAAAGGAATAAAAATATTAATGCGACGCATAAATACCTCATCAGCAAACCCAGCTCCTTCTTTCTTAATTTATAAAGCACTCCTTGTAAATCTGGATGCCGGGACATCAGAATTGCTGGAAACAGTAGCATGGTGAGTTATTTATCAGAAATTGTTCCGTCATCCCAATATCCATATACTTTTTCGATGACATTTTAGAAGCCCCGAGTATTTCAGGTTAATATCCCGGGTTTTAAAAAAACTTTAATTTGTTGAATTTTTTTAATTTTAGTTTTAATAATGCAAGAGCAATGCCAGAGAAATCCCTCTTGTATTTAAAGGGTTTTTATTTTGAGGAAAAAGAAAGACAAAGAGGATTGCATAATCTGCTTCACAAATTATGTAACAGGTTTCATACTCTGCAATACCCAGGTAGAAGTTATTTGGATGGACCTTCTTTGGCTGTCACGCCCCCGGATACGATGAATGCCATAACGTCTCCGCTGTCAGCGCCAAGGGGGGAAACCTGTTCTTTTGGCACAATTATGAGATTTCCAGCAAAGTTGTATGACTGGGGAAGATATACGGCAACACTGTCTGAAAGCCCTAAATTATGCAGGCCTTCACGAGTTACAAACCCTATAACCTGTATCTTGCTCCCCGGCATAAGGGCAACTAAAACAGGTTTGTTAAAACTCTTCTTATCGCCAACAAATGCTCCTATCAGGTCCTTTATGGATGTGTAAATCATCTTTATGAACGGCAGCCTGGCAAAGGTTCTGTCAACCAGGAGCACCAGTCTCTTTGTCAGAAAATTTGAGGCAATAAATCCCACAGCTGTTATTGTCAGTATTGTAACTACAAACCCCACCCCCGGAATCTTGAAGCTGAAAAGCCTGTCTATCTTTATAAAAACAAGATACACGACATAGACCGTTGCAACCAATGGGACTAAAAACAAAAGACCCTTAAAGAAATACTCTGTGAGTTTCTTCATGCTCCCTCCTGATATTATTCGTTCCGGTTATTTGGCACTACAGCCTCGCTCACCCAAGGCTGTAGTGTTTGGAAAAGATCATCAGGTTCATGGTTTATTCTGACATTACTACAGACTTTGAGGCAATCACACACATACCTGCCCGGGAATAAGATAGATTGTCGTTTTTTCTGTCTTTCCGGCTTTCTTTAAGAAGGATTCCCGACTCGCTTCACTTGCGGGAATGACAAATGACTGTAATTTATACACAAACACTACGTTGTTGCAGAAGTAATAGTATTGAATAAGATCGAGGGTTGACCAGGGGAATAAAGCCCCTGGTCAACAATAAAACAGTGGATTTTTAATGGGCTCCGTGAATCAACACGGGGAGGCAAAGCACACACACCAGCTTCTCTTCACCACCCTGAACACAGGAAAGGTATACCCTCTCCTTATCATCTGCACCACATACAAAACACTTTGTTTCCATAATCAGTCCTCCAGTTCGTTTATTTCTTTTACCACTACCTCGGGGTCAACGTTATGCATCGTTGCACCAAAGGCTATTGACTCCACGTTAATTCCCGGACACGTAAAGCAACCATTTCCAAAATACTTCTCAATAACCTTCGTGGCCTCAGGCATCTCTTTGATTATGTCCCCGATTACGGTATTCCTGTCAACTTCTTTCCTGGTTGTCGCCATTTTTTTCCTCCTTCAATTTAATCTTATCTTTATAATAATGCCTGAAAAGATATTTTGTTATGATTTAAGTCATATCGGGGTCACAAAAACTCGCAACCCTCTTTTTCGTATTTGAGTTGAAAACGAGTTTGTTAAACCACTGAGACACAGAAAAAAGGCAGAAAACATTAAAACCAGACAGGATAGACAGGATTTACACAATAAAATAAAGAGATGAAATATCCTGTTCATCCTGTCCTGAAGAAAAAGAGAATAATCCTAAAATACTCTCGTGATTGTTCGTGGCTAATGCTTGCTATGTGGCTAACAGCGTGGTCAAATAATTGGTCCAGTCAGGAAGACCTGCACCAGTCCTGCAGGAGATTTTAAATATTTTTAAACCGGAATTAAGAGACAGGGCATTCCTTCTTATCTTTTCCATGTCTACATCCGTGTGAGGAAGGAGGTCCGTCTTGTTGATGATGAGTGCACCTGATTCCTGAAACATCAAGGGATATTTCAAGGGCTTATCATCTCCCTCAGATATACTCAGCACCATTGCCTTCATATCTTCGCCAACATTGAACTCAGCGGGACAGACAAGGTTACCTACATTTTCTATAAACAGAAGCCTTATATCATTAAGAGGAATCTCATCAAGCGCCTCCCTTATCATGTTCGCATCAAGGTGACATGCCCCTTCCGTATTTATCTGAACCACCGGGACATCAAGGGCATTTATCCGTTCAGCATCATCTGTGCCGGTAATATCGCCCTCTACTACCCCTATTGAAACCTTATCTTTCAATGCCTCTATGGTCCTCACAAGAAGAGAGGTTTTTCCGGCACCGGGTCCGCTCATCAGATTTATTGTAAAAATCCCTTTCTCTTTAAAAAGCCTCCTGTTTTCTTCTGCAATCTTCTCGTTGGCTTCAAGTATACGCCTTACTACCTTTACCTTCATAAAAGTTCCTCCTCAGTCAACATCAATCTCTACAATATCAAGTTCTCTCCCCCCATTGATACTGAACCGGGTTCCGCCGCATTCAGGACAGGCGAGGATCAACTCGGACGCAACAGCAAAGTTATTATGACATTCATGGCAATGCCCGGCTACCGGACCTTCTTCACAGAGCAGGGATGCACCATGGGCAATGGTATCAATTTTGATTATATCGAAAGCAAAAAGGAGAGACTGGACCTTTATTCCTGAAACCTTACCTATACGCAATGAAATAGAATTTATTCTCTTGTACTCAGCCTTCCGGCACTCTGTTATTGCTATATCAAGAATGCTTTGGGCTATGGACACCTCGTGCATCAGGTCTTCTTGTGCTTTTCCCTTTCCTGCTCAAATGCCTCTTTCCCGGCCTCAATAGCAGAGCTAAGGGCTGATTTTTTCTCCTCTATAAATTCCTTGCCCTTCTCAAGGGTTGTAGAAACCGCTCCCTTACCCTGCTCAACCCCCTTTGTGACCTTCTCCTTAATCCCGGAAGTCTTCTCCTTTACATCCTCTGCAAGGTCACTTACCCGCTTTCTCGTCTCTGGTCCTGACTGAGGGGCAAGAATCAAGGCCACGCCTGCACCAACAAAACCACCCAACAAAAAGGCGAAAAACATTGAGCCGACACCGTATCCCTCTCGTTCTTCCATAATCTTAACCTCCCTTACGCAATAAATTCTTTAAAAATACTCCAACTGCTGTTTTAACACCGGTTTTAAGACCGGCAATAACGGCATTTGTCTCGGTTCCAACCCTGCTGATCACGCTTGAGACTGACCGGAGATTATCGGCTGTATCTGTAAGAACATCGGTAAGCTCTCTTACTCCCCCGGTTACAGACTGAACATCTCCGGCAATATTCTTGAGATTTTCAAGGGTCTGCTTGAGTTCATTGATTGCAGGCGGAAGCTCTTTACCCGTAACATCAAGAAACTCGTTAAGTCTCTTCATTGTCCTCCTGAACTCAATAAGCACCGGGATTAGAAAACCAGCCGAGATTATAACAACCACTGCTATTATGACATCTGCAATTTCACTCATAATGAAATCATTATAACATACTTTAATTTCTATGTGGAGTTTCGCAAAGCTCGAAAACTTGACTCTTGACCTGCCTATCCATCAAAATATCCACGTCCACCATTCATGGCGAAACGCTTATAGCAATTAGCCATGAATACAGAGCTAATGTATTATCTATTACAACCACAATGAAGGTACTTGTTACAGGTGCTACAGGCTTTATTGGAAGCCATTTAGTCGAGGCTCTTGCGGGCCGGGGCTACAGTGTTAAATGTCTTGTAAGGTCGTCTTCAGACCTTAGATGGATAGAAACACTACTTTCCCCTTCGAAGATGACAAACCTTCCGGGAGCCTCCTCCGTTGAGCTCTTTTACGGAGATTGTCAGGATATCAATAGTTTAAAAGGGGCTGTCGAGGATTGTGATTACGTCTTCCACCTTGCAGGACTTACAAAAACCGGGGAAGAGGATAATTTTTTTGCTGTTAATGTTAAGGGTACGGAAAACATTGTTAACGCCTTAATAGATAAGGGCAGGAGACTAAAGAGATTCGTCTTTCTCAGCAGCCTTGCTGCCGCAGGCCCGAGCCTCAACGGAACACCTGTTACAGAGAGTACAGAACCTCACCCTGTCTCTTTTTATGGAAAGAGCAAACTCGAGGCCGAAGGCGTCGTTTACAGCGTAAGGGACAGGATACCTGTAACAATAATAAGACCTCCGGCGGTTTACGGCCCGAGGGACCGGGATTTTCATATGCTCTTCAAGATGATAAAACGAGGGGTATTTCCATATTGGGGGAAGACCGTTTATTCTTTGGTTTATGTCGATGACCTGATAAATGGTATACTATTTTCCATAGCAAATGAGATTGCCACCGGCAAGCTCTATTTCATCTCGGACTCGAAGGTCTATACAAATGAAGAGATAGCCTTTGAGATAGCCGGGATTTTTGAACGGTCTTTTATAAAGTTGCGGATACCAAAGGCCGTGATGCCTCTTTTGGCAGGTATCAGTGAGCGGTTCAGTAAAGGGGGGATAATCAATAGAGACAAAATACGGGAGTTGCATCACCCATATTGGATATGTGATTCAACTCTTGCGACACAAGAACTGGGATATAAATCAACTGTAACATTAAAGGAAGGGATGAAATGGACGGCAGACTGGTACAGAATAAACAGATGGCTGTGAAAAAAGAAGACCTTTTTGAAAAGTGTCTTCATTTTAACAAGGCAAAGGAACTGATGGAACTGGGACTATACCCCTACTTCCGGGTTATCGAGAGTGCCCAGGATCCGGTCGTCTGCTCAAATGGCAAGAAGATGATAATGGTCGGGTCCAATAACTACCTGGGACTGACTAATGATCCTCGGGTTAAAGAGGCTGCCATAAAGGCTATAGAGAAGTATGGAACCGGCTGCGCAGGTTCACGATTCCTTAACGGCACACTGGAAATACACGTAGAGCTTGAAGGAAAACTCGCCCGTTTCATGAGGAAAGATGCTGCCATAGTCTTTTCCACAGGTTTTCAGGTAAATCTGGGGGTGATTTCCGCCCTCATAGGAAAAAATGACATCGTCATAATCGATAAGTTGGACCACGCCAGTATTATTGATGGTTGCAGACTGTCATACGGAGAGATAAAAAAGTTCCGCCATAATGATATGGATGACCTTGAGCGGGTACTGAAAAATTGTGACGGGAAAGGAAAACTTATTGTTGTCGACGGTGTCTTCAGCATGGAAGGTGATATAGTTGATCTGCCCGGGGTTCTGGACCTTGCAAGACAGTACAAGGCCAGACTGATGGTTGATGACGCCCATGGAATAGGTGTACTGGGCGAGACAGGCCGTGGAACATGCGAACATTTTGGCATGGAAGACGATGTAGATCTGATTATGGGCACCTACAGCAAATCCCTTGCCTC